>JAQBNQ010000555.1 GCA_028288545.1 Bacteroidota bacterium | reverse complement strand
TGTTGATCCCACGTTAAGAAGTTACGTTGATCAAAGGCTTGCGCTGTTGAAAAACAATGAAAGTGATATGAACAAACAGGTTTTTGGTTTGCTGGTAATGAACCGTTTTATACCGCAATCATCGTCTACCTCAAATGCCATTGCCAATTCAAATTATATAAGCGGAACGGCTGCTAATACCGTAAGCGAATTTGTGTCTTCGCAATTGTCGAACTATTTGAGTAACCTTCTTGAATTTGCGAATATCCGGAACCTGGATATTAATATTGGCTTCCGGCAATACGACCAGTCTACCCTTACCTCAACAACGGCTACCAGCAGCCAAAGTACCCTTGATACGCGGCGGGAATTAAATCTTGCGCTAACTCAGCGACTACTTAATAACCGCCTAAGCATTAATGCGGGCGGCAATCTTGATTTCGGAACATCTACCGTTGCACTGGATCAATATGGCACCCCCATCCCTCAAACAGGTACCAAGGCGGTAATTCCCACCGGTGATTTTCAGATTGAATATGCCTTAACGCCTAACGGGGTTTGGAAGGCCAAGGCCTTTAACCGCACCAATTACGATTACCTTAACTACCGCAACACGAATAAGACCGGGGTAGGTATTTCGTACAGGCAGGAATTTGACAAACCGTCGGAGTTGGTTGAAAAGCGCAAAGCCAATAAAAAGAAGCACGAAGAAAACAAAGAAGAGAAAAAGGAAGAGAAACAAAACAATATTGGCACCCCTCCCACCGTGCCTAAGGCTAATTAGAGAGTCTTCATTTTGCCCAGTACCTGCAATACCTGATCAAGCATCTGCTCTGTAAAGTCAAGATGGGTTACCATTCTTACCAATGTAGGCGAAAAAGGTTGTACCCGAATATCCGATCCGGCAAGTGCTGCTGCTACTTTTGCAGAGTCTTCCACCTCAAAAATTACGATGTTGGTTTCAACCGGTAACACTTGTTTTACCCAGGGCAGGTTTGAAAGTGCAGTTGCCAGTTTCTTTGCCCTTGCGTGATCATCACTTAATCTGTTCACATTATTATCGAGCGCATAAATACAGGCAGCCGCTAAAATGCCGCTTTGGCGCATTCCACCGCCCATCACCTTTCTTAGTTTGCGCGACTTTTTAATGAAGGCCTTATTGCCAAGTAATACGCTACCCACCGGTGCACCAAGTCCTTTGCTGATGCAAACCGAAATACTATCAAAAATTCCGATAAGGTCTTTGGGGGCCTTGTTAAGCGCGGTTAAGGCATTAAAAATACGGGCACCATCCAAATGAATGATAAGTTTTTTTGAACGGCAGAAATCTGAAATTGCTTTCATCTCCTCAATCGTATAAACACTGCCTCCACCTTTGTTCACCGTGTTTTCTATCGCCACCATACTGGTGTTGGGCAACCAGTCAAAATCGGGCTGAATGAGTTCTTCTATTTGCGGCACGGTCATCCTTCCATTATTCCCATTTGTAAGACGGATTGAAACGCCTGAATGGAAAGCCCATCCACCGGTTTCGTAATTATAGATGTGGCAAATTTTATCGCAAATAATTTCATCCAACGGTTGAGTGTGGGCCTTTACTGCTATTTGGTTGGTCATAGTACCTGAAGGACAGAAGAGGCCTGCCTCCATACCGAACATGGCAGCTAATTTCTCCTCCAGTTTTTTTACCGTTGGGTCTTCGCTAAATACATCATCACCCAGTTCAGCGCTAACCATGGCGTCCATCATTGGCTTAGATGGTTTAGTAACCGTATCGCTGCGCAAATCAATTGTTGTTGCCATAATTACATACCTGCTTTAAGTTGAGAAATAAAGTCCGTGAACAAAGCCGGCCTGAGCAAAATTGGAAAAACAAATCCAAACACCGCACCGGTAAAGTGCGCTATGTGGTTAATGTTATCGCCACCGCGTTTAGCCATATAGGTGCAATAAACAAGATAAAGCGGTCCAAAAATAAATGCGGGAACCGGAATAGCAAAGTATATCAGTATGTTGCTAAAAGGGGCTAGCAAAATGGAGGCAAACAAAATAGCAGACACACCACCGCTGGCACCTAAACTGCGGTAATTGTAATCGTCCTTACGTTTAAAAAGATCGTAAACGTCGGAGAGCATTATGGCCAGTATGTACATGACAACGTAAAGCACCGGCCCTGTTGAACCGAATATTTTGCCAAACTTGTATTCAACAAACATCCCAAAACTAAACAGGGTGATCATGTTAAACAGCAGGTGAAGCTGAAAATTGGAATGTATAAAGCCGGATGTTATTAACCGGTACCATTCATTGTTTCGCCACATCCGGTAAGGCCAAAATATAAGCTTGTCTATCCACTGGTGCTGATTTAAAGCCAATAAGGAGACCAGAACAGTAACACCAACAAGAATATAGGTAATGTGCATGGTGCGAATTTATAAGATTCTGAATGTAAATTCTTTGCATTGCTTTGCGGTAACGGCAATTGACAAACTTTTAATACTTTAACCCAAAATATCTAAACATGAAATTTATCCTTTTGTACTCCTCCGTTATTTTTAACGTGCTTACCAATGTAGGATTTAATCTATCGGCCATACACGAAAATGAACCGGTTAAAAGATGGGGCTACTTTGCAGGTGGTCTTGTGTTTGGGCTTATTAACTCATACCTGTTTACAGAATGTTTGAGGGCAAAGGTTCCATTGCAAACCGCCAGTGCTATTTTCTTTTCATTAACCATTATCGGGTTATTCCTGTTCGGGCATTTTTACTTTAAGGAAACGATAACACCACTTGGTATGGTGGGCGCTGTATTGATCATTATTGGAGTTATCATTGTTTCTACTAACTCTGAAATTAAAATAGGTAGCTAGTAAAAGGGGCGAGAGACGAGGGTCGAGCGATGAGTTTTAAATTATTTCGCACGAAGGCATGGAGGGAAACAGCCGGGAAAAGACAAATGATATTTTAATCCCGGTTTTTTTGCCGCGAAAAGGAAAGTATACAGCACCCAGGTTGTGAATTACCCCATAAAAGCATAGAACCTGCATAAGTATAAGGCGTATCAGTAATAAACGATGCACCTTATGATGTCAATTAGCCGGTATGAGGATTATACAGCTTTGCACAATGATTTTAGTGAAGCTTACCAGGTAGTCAATAAATATGTTTTAGATCTTTACATAATGCCCCGGAAATTTATTGAAGAAACCGGACCGGCGCTTGACCGGTTTATAAGGGAATATTCCATACCGGGAACTCCACGAACTCATGACCTTTCAACAAAATCTATATTGGAATTTATTAGCCAGGTGGATGCCTTTACACTGGATACGGTAAATCTTTTTAACGAACACAAAGGCCATGTAGACGGCTGCGCCCTGTACATGAAAAAAGTAAAAGAACTGGAGCGGAAGCACGATGCGGCTTCCATGGCAGAATGCGCAGATGAATTTCTGGAACTGGCCCCCGATTTGCTTGATCTTCACAGCAAATTGAACCGCATTAAAGTACAGGCCGATGTAATGGTAAACAGGTTGGCTAAACTGGAATTGCGATGGGTAAGGATAAAGACCCGGGTTAACGAATAAACTCCATTCGGAACATAAAAAAAGCCCCTCCACTTTGTGCAGAGGGGCTTTAGTTTAACCCTTAAAAACTAAACTGTACTAAACAGACGAGGCGCCTGACCTAAAAGGTTGCGTGGGTTTAAAATTTATTTTTTCCGGTAAACTTAGTTGCATTAATATTGAGGGGTAATTTACATTCACTCATTCTTCAAATATTAAACACATGGCACTTGCAATTGGCACAAAAGCCCCTGATTTTAAACTATTTAATTCGGATAAAAAGGAAGTTTCTTTAAGCGATTTTAAGGGAAAGAACCTGGTAATGCAGTTTTTTCCGGCAGCTTTTACCGGTGTTTGTACTGCTCAATTATGCACCAGTCGCGATGAGTTGACATTTTTTAATGACATGAACGCTTCCGTGGTGGGCGTTTCGGTGGATATGCCTTTCTCTTTGGGCGAATACAAAACCAAGCACGGCATTAATTTTGATCTGCTTTCTGACTTTAATAAAGAAGTGATCAAAACCTATGATATGGTACAGGAAAACTTTGCGATGGGAATGAAAAACGTGGCTAAAAGAGGCGTAATAGTTATTGATAAAGAAGGAGTTATACAATATGTAGAAGTAACACCAAGCCCAGGCGACCAGGTAAATTTTGTTGCGTTGAATAAAGCAATGGAGAACCTGAAGTAATGGGAGCTCCTTAAATGGCAAGAGGCTTAGGAATCTGATTGTTTGATTGTCAATGCATTAACTACGAGATACGCCCTTTTCAATTTTTTTACATAATTGTGACAATCATTTTGTGTTCTTTTTACGTCTAATGATTGTATAGTACAAACTGAAGGTTAAGTACATGTTAATATTTTTTGCATTACAGAATTATGGAGATTTCTATTTTGCGCATATTATGGAAGGCTAAAAACTGCAGCCAACCAATCAGTAGTTTCCGTACGTATATTTAATTGATACAGTTGCGTTTAATATAAACCGGGGAGTTTTATGGCTTACAAGAATTATAAATTCAAATCACTCAGGGTTTTCGCCTCCGACGAATGGCTGGCTAACCGTACCCGCGAGTACCGCTCGGTTTTTGACCGTAGCGAAACCACCTATATATCTGCCGAAATAGCTTTTTACAATAAGCTGTTTGATGAGCAGGATTGGGAAACAACGGTTACGCTTAAGGCATATTCACATGCCGAAGGAAAAAAGAAAGAGTTAAGCAGCCAGGATGAGAAAAGAAAGATAAGGCTGGATGAGAACGTGGTGTACATTAATAAAGGTTGGGGCATGGCTACTGCCGGTGCTTTTTGGACGCAGGGTGAATATAGCTGGGAAGCTTACATTGACGGAGAGTTAATTGGCACCAAACGCTTTTACATAGAAGACGTTGGCAAAGTAACACCGGATAGCAACCCGTTTTTTGATATTGAAAGCGTTCGCTTTTACAGCGGCGACTACAATGCCGTAAACAATGAGAATAAAGTTTACCTCAAAAAAATAAGCCGCAACGAAACACAGTACCTGTATGTGGAATTCAAATTTCGCAACAAGCTGGCGGTTGAGTGGAACTGTGAGATATATTTTAACTGGTATAACGCATCGGGCCTTTTAAAGGCGCGGATTGAGCGTTATAGAAAAGTTGAAGCCGGCAAACAGGGCGAATCGTTTTCGTTTAACGAAGGATGGGGCAATGATATACCCGGTACCTGGAAAGACAGCCGCTACCGTCTTGAAGTGGTTTTTATGGACACCGTAATTGGTGTATTGCACCTTGAAACAGCCGAAGAGGAAGAAGAAGGTGAAGTGGAAATGTCGACCGTAAGTGGCAATGTGGCAGCGGCAAATGCTTCGCTTCCTAATATGCCGGATGAATCGTTAGAGGCTAACGTTAAAAAGTTGGACGAGTTGACGGGACTAGAAGAGTTGAAGAAGGAAGTAAAAAATCACATTGATTATCTGAACTTCCTGAAACTAAGACAGGAGAAGGGATTTAAAGATTCGG
>JAQBNQ010000551.1 GCA_028288545.1 Bacteroidota bacterium | reverse complement strand
TACTGAATTTTCACTTTCCACGAAATGTCTTGCGTATGAGTAATCGTAAAAGGTTTGATGGAAAAATTGCAATTCATTACCATCGCTGGTAAGAATGTTATTGCTAATTAGGTAGTCAACTACATCGTATTTTTCTTCAAATGATTTTCGGTGAACCGTTATTTGTTCGGCCTTATTCATTCTGTCAGCTATGTCATATATTAACTGCACACATTCCGTGGAGTTTATCTTTAATACGTGAGGAAGACTCAATACTTTCTGTTTCCACAACTCATCATACAAATCTTGTAATTCTTGTATGCCATCTAAACTAAGTGATGAGTTATAAACCTGGCAGAAAACATATAAATGATGAGGAACCTTAAGAGTATTATATAATCTAAGATTAAGTTTATTGAAAGGGATTGCAAGGTTTGATAGAGCTGTCTTTAGTTCCTGATCAGTTAGGGGCACTAACTCAAACGTTTTGTTCTTTTTTAATGTTTTGAGATGAGGATCATATCTGAGGTCAAAGCTTCGTACTGAAATTATTATTCTTACCCCTTGTATTGCCGCTAATTTTTGGATTAATAAATTATAGGCGTTTAGAAATTTTCTATCGGACGAAAGGGATTGGGAAAGTGCGTCGATCTGATCGACTAAAATTACAACTTTTTCGTGCTCATTCCGTAACGTCTTTACCATATCAACAATAGATTCTCTAAAATCCAGTTGCTTTTCCAATTCCTCAATATCTCCTGCGTATAACTTATCTGCTTTTAAGCCCAAAACAGGAATATCTAATTCTAAAAGTTTTTGATATACAGCTTTTAATACGACGGTTTTTCCAACGCCGGCATCACCGGCTAAAAGAGCAATGGGTTTGTCTTTTTCATTTATCGGAGATTGGACCCAATTTAAGATTGGACCTACTTGAGTACGTTCAATATGAACTTTATCTCCCGAATCAATGAATGAATTCCAGTTGAGCAAATGGTACGAAGCGGCTTTAAAGGAACTAAGCACATCGTCAATATTGATACTCTTCTTGGTTATCTTTTGTATATCCTTTCCGAGCTCTCTAATCTCATCTTTGAGAGGCTCAATTGCTACGCCATCAATTACAGTTTTTATATCGAAAAAGGCTTTGATTGTAAGATGTTGGTACGGTTTGGTAAGGAGCCGATTAATTTCCTCCTTATCAATTTTTATAACCGTTATTAGCGCAAAAAAATCTTTGAGAGCAACTTCAATTGTTGTATAATTAATATCCTTTAACGATGCATAACTATTAATTACTGAATTCGCATACTTTCCTAACTCCTTGATCTCAGTTACTTTTTTGTGGAAATCCGCGATTAGGTTTGTACAATCTTCATTAAAGCCACTAGAGGACGATATGTAGTATTCAAAATTTGAGGGATCAGGAACTATACTATTGTCTTGAGTCCAGTAGATGCCAAATTTAATTATCTCTTTTAGGAAAATTGGTACTGTTAAGGCATTGTTGTTTTCGCTATGCTTACACTGTATAACTGCTACCAATACATCATCATTATAGATAGCACAGTCTTTTCCGCCGTCACTAACGCCGGACATTAATCTTATATCCTGATATTTTCCTTTCCACCCCCCATTTTCAATTTCGGTTCTAAAAACCCAATAATTTAACTTTTCAAATCTTCTATGGTCGATGGAGATTAGAGGATAATCAGCATTCGCGATAGCGAGAGGTTTATTATGTTCCGGTACTAGCGATTCCGGCTTTTCAAAGGCTATGTCCATCATTATCCTTTTCGGTAAGGTTTTTAAAGGTGAGAAGGAGTTAAATCAATTCAAAGATAGCAGCTATTAACAATCCGTTTGTCCAGTTATTCTAATGTTTCCTCGCAAATTGAATCGGAATCAAATGGATATTTGGATTTAATTGCTCACCCGTTTTGTGGTCACGCCATCTGGTCTTTTGCCTTCCGGACAGGGACAGAGCGTAAATCTCCCGCAGCCTCTGCGGGAATTGCAGCGAAAGCCAGCCACCCGCCTTCTGCATTTTCTTGCATTCACTTCTGCATTCTGCAATCGTTAATCTAAAATCGGTTTTTACGCCCTTCCTCCCACAAATTTCCACCCAACTCCCAATTCCCCCACCAAATCCCACAAACCTCTCAAAAACCACTTTCTCCTATCCACACCTCCCTCCAAAATTGTGTTTTTGTTGTGTTTATGCTGTGGATAACGCAACATATTGTCCACAGAAGGCGTTAATAATGTAATTGGTACCACTTTTTACCACCACTGAAACCGTTGGTATTACTATATTTTAATCAAAAATTTGTTTGTTGACAAATATTTTGTCTATTTTAGTGGTAACTAGTGGTAATAAGTGGGATTAACTAATAGATTTGTGGCAACAAAAAACAACAGGTATTCATGAATTTTCTCGGACAATTTAATTGCACAATGGACGACAAAGGGCGCATCAAAATGCCCTCTGCCCTGCGCAAGCAATTTCCGGCCGAGGAAGGCAACAAATTCATGATTGCCAAGGACATTGAAGATTGCCTGGTGATATACCCGCTTAAAACCTGGGAAAAACAGGAAACGCTTTTACGTAAGCTGAATCCCTTTAATACCAATCACCAGAAATTTTTGAATGCCGTAACCGTGGGTTTGGGCGAAGTGGAAATGGACAACGCCGACCGCTTTTTAGTTTCGAAGAGTTTGACCCGATACCTGGGCAACGGAAAAGACATTGTGATGAAAGGAAAGTTTGACAGGGTGCAGGTTTGGGAAGCCGGCAAGTACGAACAGTACACGCAGGGCAACATTTCAAATATCCATCAATTGTCTGATGAAGTAGCAGGATACTTAGATAAGTTAACCGATGAAAAGGAGAGATAAAAAAGTCTCCCCCCTTGGGGGAGATTTAGTGGGGGTGCCTTTTCACAAGCCCGTTCTTTTACATGAATGTATAAATGGCCTCGCAATTAAAACCGATGGCGTTTACGTAGACGCAACCTTTGGTGGTGGTGGACATTCGGCAGCAATACTGCAGCAGCTTGGTAAGGAAGGAAGATTGATTGCCTTTGACCAGGATGAGGATGCAATTAAAAACGCACCGGATGACGAACGCTTAACGATGGTTCATTCCAACTTTAAGGAATTGAAAAGATTCCTTCGCCTGCATGACGCCATGCCGGTGGATGGAATACTTGCCGACCTGGGGGTTTCTAGTTGGCAGTTTGATACCGCCGAACGGGGTTTCAGTTTTCGTTTCGATGGTCCATTGGACATGAGGATGAATCGCTTTGCCGAAAAAACTGCTGCTGATGTGTTGAACGAAACAAACGCAGAGGACCTGCAAAAAATGTTCAGCCTGTATGGCGAGGTAAGAAACTCGAAAACACTGGCAAACGCAATTGTGGATGCGAGGAACACCAGGAAGTTTGAAACAATTGCTGATTTAAAAGCAATTGCAACGGCCAACAGAATGGGAGAGGAGCACAAGTACCTGGCCCAGGTTTTTCAGGCGATAAGGATTGAAGTGAACGATGAACTGGGAGCGCTGAAAGAAATTTTGTTGCAAAGCGCAGAGGTTTTGAAACCGGGAGGAAGGCTGGTAGTGCTAACGTTTCACTCGTTGGAAGACCGGTTGGTAAAAAACTTCATTAAAAACGGAAGTTTTGATGATGAACCGGTAAAGGACCTCTTCGGAAATTTTGAGTTGCAGTTTAAGGCCATCAATAAAAAGCCGATTACCGCAACGGATGCAGAGCAAAGAGAAAATTCGAGATCAAGAAGCGCCAAGTTGAGAGTGGCAGAAAGAATTTAATTAAAAGGTCCTTAAAACCCGTCAAGCGGTTCATACCCTTGACGCGGTTTGAATGATAAAAGAAAATAAAAAAACCGTAGGGGCGGACCCACGTGTCCGCCCTTTGGAAAGTTGAACAAAATAAAACCGTAGGGGCGGACCCACGTGTCCGCCCTTGGGGAATAGAAATTAAAAGAAAAATAAAGAATACCAGGACAGTGTTAGAAACCGAAGAAATAGAAATTGATAACGAAGCAACTGAAGCTCCTGAAAAGAAGAAACGCGGCTTTGCTTCCTT
>JAQBNQ010000508.1 GCA_028288545.1 Bacteroidota bacterium | reverse complement strand
TAGGGAAGTATAAGTGGCGAAACCTGGTCGTAGTAGGAGATAAGGTCACCCTTTGTGATCTTATCATCGGGCCAATATATTTTTTGCTGATTAGTAAATTGAAATTCGCCGGCAGCAGCTTTTGTTTTCTTTTCTGACTTCTGACTTTTAGCGGGTAATGTCTTTGCCTTTTCAGTTTTGGCAGGTTTTGCTCCAGCGGTTTTTTTAGCGACTGTTTTATGAGTATCGTTTTTTGTTTTCATTTTTTCCGGTATTTGTTTTTCAACTTGTTTGGCTGCCTTATCTATTCTTAATCCCAGATACACGGGATGGCGCATAATTCCTTCGGAGGTGAACTCGGTAAATTTTACCTGGCAAACTAATTTGGGATTGAGCCATTGCACCGGGGCATTTACCTTTACGGCTTTTTTAAAGGGAGATTTGGAACGGAATAAAGGTTTAAACTTTGCATAAAGATCTTTTAAAGCGGTTTCATTAAAGCCGGTACCGCAATGCCCGATATATTCCAGCTCATCATTTTTATAAACACCCAGCAACAGAGAGCCAAAGTATTTCCGGTTGCCTTTGGGCTCGGTGATGCCGGCAATAACTGCCTCTTCCTCATTTGTTATTTTTATTTTAAGCCAATCGGCACTACGGGTACCGGGATAATAAAGACTTTCGGCGTTTTTTGCGATAATGCCTTCAAGTCCCTTTTTAACGGCTGCTTTGTAGAAAGATGAACCGGTTTCTTCTACATGGTCTGAATAAAAAATATTGTGCAGTTTCTTTTTGCCGAGTAGCATTTTGAGGAGTTCTTTTCTTTTAATGAGGGAGAGCTCCGTGGTGTCCTTGCCATTGAGACTAAGCAGATCAAAAACATGGTACTTTAAAGTCCCCTCTTTAGATTTTTGATAATTCTGAAGCAATTGAAAGCGGGAGCGTCCTTTTGCATCTTCTATTACCACTTCTCCATCCAATAAACACGAATGTTGAATTTTTTTGAGTTCATTGGCTATGGGAGCAAATAATTCATTAAAAGAAAGCAGGTTGCGGCTATATAACTGAACTTCCTTGCCGGGGTTACATATGGCCATGGCGCGATATCCATCGTACTTAACTTCGAAGATCCAGTCTTTATTATCAAATGGAGATTTGGAAAGTTCAGCCAGCATTGGCTTTAACTGAACTATTTTTTTTTTACAGCTGCCGCTTTTGTGGCTTTTTTGGTTTGAACGGTATCGTTGTCTTTATCCGTGTTTTCTTCCTGCAGAGCCTCTAAGGTTTGGCTGGAAATAACCGACTTGTTTTTTTTGAGGACATCAGTGTCAGATGCGTATTCGTCATTTTTTTTTATGAGCAGCCAGGCATTGTCCTGTTTGCCTTTTAGCTTTACAAGCGAGAATTCGCCTTTTAGCTTTTCGCCATCCAACACAAAACTGATGTGCCCTTTTTTTAATCCGGCCAGTAAAAGCTCTTCGTCATCTTTTTTTGCGGTGCCATCGTTTAAGCCATGGTAGGTTCCATTGTCCCAAACAATTACGTTACCGGCGCCATAGTTTCCTTTTGGAATATTGCCTTCAAAATCTTTATAGCTAAAGGGATGGTCTTCCACCATCATAGCCAGCCTTTTATCATCCGGATTTAGCGAGGGGCCTTTAGGCACGGCCCAACTTTTTAATACGCCTTCCATTTCCAGGCGAAAATCGTAATGCAAATGGGAGGCTGCGTGTTTTTGAACAACAAACAGAAGTTTACCTGATTTGGCAGCAACTTTTCCTGCAGGTTCGCTGGTGCTTTTAAAGTTTCTTTTTTTGTTGTAAAGCGATAAAGCCATAAAACAATTCGTTTAAGCCCGTATTGATTTGAACAGGATATTGTTGCTTTCTGTTTCTTCCGCTACCTTAATACCGGTACGGGTAATAACAATGTATTCCAACATTTGTTGTTTTAATTTTAAACTGCCAAAAACTTCAGCCAGTTTATATTCCATTTGTAAAAGTAACAGCTTTATTTTTTGGCGCTTAATACTCATAAGATCATTTTGAGTGATTATGACAAATCTCATGCCGCCGCGCTTTAGGTTGCTAAGCGTTTAAATACAACAGGTTGAGTTGGGCTGAGAAAGCAATAGGATAGCCCAATATGAGGTAGAAATACCCCAGCCAGTAAGGTATTGCTGCTTAATTCAGGCTTTTAAATCAATTGGTGCCACGGCATAGTTATTGTTTTATTAAGCTCAATTACATATTAACCATAACACATAAAACAATACACTATGAAAAATCCAATCATTTTCTTTTTGCTTGTTACCTCCGTTTTTGTAATGAGCAGTTGCAACGATAATCCTCCACCAAAGCAGGATGAGTCCGGCGTAAAAATAGAGGGAAAGAAGGGTGGCGAAATGGAAATTAATAAAGACAAGCTGGAAATAGAAGGCAAAAAAGGTGGTGAGTTAAAAATGGATAGTAATGGGGTTAAGGTAAAGAACGGAAAAGACACTAAATAATTTATAAACCAATTTTAAAACAACGTTATGGAAAATCTACTGTATGTGCTGGCGGTAATTTTGGTGATTCTTTGGGCCATTGGTTTCCTGGGATACCATGCCGGCGGAATTATTCATATCCTTTTAGTGATTGCGATTATTGCAGTGTTGTTGAGATTAATAAGGGGAAGAAATCCTTTGTAACAATCAGCCCGTGAGCTGAATTGAGATTTTTAAAAATATTTAAGCGCCCCGTAAGGCGCTTAAAATAATCTACTCTTAGAGTACCTGCTTATGACGGAGCCTATTAAATTACCATTTTATATAAAGGCCACCGTGATATTAATAGGTGCAATAGCCTTTTTGTATTTATTATTTATTGGTGGCACCGTCATATTGCCCTTGATTTTTGCTCTTTTTATTTCCATCCTGATAAATCCTGTGGTTAATTTTTTAGTAAAAAGAAAGGTGCCCCGGGTAATAGCTATTGGCCTTGCCTTATTACTGACAATTATTGTCTTGGCCGGACTCATGTTTTTCCTGTCATTGCAGATTTCGATGTTCAGTCATACTTATCCTCAATTGAAGGCAAAATTTGAAGAAACAAGCGGGGGGGCCTTAACTTGGGTTTCAACAAAATTTAATATTGACCAGGAAGCGATTAACCAATGGGTAAATAACACAAAGGATGAAACCGCTAAGGCACTTACAGGAAATATGGGCAAAACCCTGCTTAGCCTGGGCAGTGCCATGGTAGCAATTATATTGGTGCCGGTTTATATTTTTCTGATACTGTTTTACAAGCCCTTGCTTTTAGAGTTTATCCGCAAGTTATTTAAGGTAGAACATCATAAGGACGTGGCTGATGTTTTGGGAAGCGTTAATACCATTATCAATAGTTACCTGCGGGGTTTGCTGATAGAAGGGGCAATAGTTGCAGTTTTGAATTCAATAGCCTTGTTGGCAATAGGAGTTGAATATGCAATTCTGTTAGGCATTACCGGAGCTATACTAAATGTTATTCCTTACATAGGCGGAATTACTGCTATTGTTTTGCCAATGGTAGTTGCTTTTGTGACCAAATCGCTTTTATCAGCGGTACTTGTGTTAGGAGCTTATTTGCTGATACAGTTTATTGACAACCATTACCTGATACCCTATATAGTTGCATCGAAAGTAAAGATCAATGCGCTGGTGTGTATAGTGGTTGTTTTGATCGGCGACCTGTTATGGGGAGTGCCGGGTATGTTTCTTTCCATCCCGTTAACAGCACTTGTAAAAGTTATTTTCGATCACATCGGGCCGTTAAAACCGTGGGGCTTTTTATTAGGTGATACTATCCCCACGGTTGTACGTTTTCCATTTGCCAAAAGAACTCCGGCAAAAGATATTAAAGTCTAAGCTTTAAGGGTTGTCGGCAAAGGGCCTGTTAAGGGCTTTTATACCGTTATATTCCAATTGTAGTTTTACAATCTTAGAGGCATCGCCGGATGGGATATCTTTTTGTACTTCGCGGTTTCGTCCGTTAAGCGCTTTATAATTTACATTAATAACGGTCCACTGTTCTTTCGTATAAGTGTCCTTGTTGGTTCTAACAGTATTTACAAAATATTCGTACTCCTGAAGGATATTAGCTGCGGTAAGATCGGTATAATCGGTCCTTACACCATCCATGGTAAGCGACTTTCTTAAATCATCCATCTGATTTATTTTTTGTTGCTCTACGGATTTTCTTGCATATTCTGCTTTAAGAGATTGCCAATCATTAAGGGTGTTGTAGTAAGATTGACGGATATCATCATCCATGCGGACAGTGTCTTCTACCAATTCGTTTTCTTTCAGCACAAATTCATGATCCAGGCTATCCCATTTTCTGTTTGCGTAAATGTCAATTGAATCTCTGTGCCTTTGCACATAATCCTTTAAGTCCGCAACACGTCGTTTGGTTCTTTCCTTTTGCTGCTGATCGCAGGTTGAAAGTGTAAGGGAGGTAATGGTTAATATAATCAGCCATTTAGCCTTGGTGCCTTTGTCTTTAGTAAATTCCATAGTGTAAGTTTTTAGTGGTTATAATTTTATTTGGCTTAAAAAACAAAACACATACCAAATTCCAGCGCCCCATAAATCAAGTCAGAAGAGGCTTTAGGGATAAACCGGGACCTGCCGGGGGAAATTTTTGCCCAATAAATGAGTAATATCTAAATGCATTGAACAAACTACCTGCTATAATTTATCAGTTACACTTTGGCACTATTTTGATACTATCAGTTAACAACCAAAAATTTATACTATGAAACCGAACGTTGGCATTCAGGAAAAAAATTTGAAAGGTATTATTAAGCTGTTGTCGTCACTACTGGCAGACGATGTAGTGCTGTATACTAAAACGCGAAAGTTTCACTGGAACGTAAAGGGTGAAAGCTTTATGGAGCTGCACTTATTATTTGAGGGCCAGTATAAAGAACTGGAAGAGGAAATTGATGAAGTTGCTGAGCGAATCAATAAGCTGGGTGGCGATACAATAGGCACTTTACAGGAATTTACTGCACTCACATCCATTAAAGAACATCCGGGCAAATATCCATCGCAACGGGAAATGCTAAAGGAACTTTTGACGGATCATGAAACCGTTATTAAAGAATTGCGCAAGGATGTTGATGAATGTGCGGATAAATTTAAAGACGCAGGAACTACCGATTTTTTGACAAAGCTGATGGAAGATCATGAAACTATAGCATGGAAATTAAGAAGGTATTTAAACTAGCAACAACCCAGTAGTATGAAGAAAGATGCGACGGTTTTAGAAGAGAATGGGGAAGAGGCAAAAAAACAGGCCTCGAAATTCAGTATTGCCTATTTAAGCGAGCGGTTGGATGATTTTTTTGGCCAGGTAGATACTTTTACCCGTTTTACCCTCCGGTTTTTTAAGGAGGCATTTATGCCGCCGTATGAGGTAAATGAATTTTTAAAACAATGTTACCTGGTTGGCAATAAGTCGTTACCCCTGGTGGGATTGACTGCCCTGATTATGGGCTTGGTGTTTACCATGCAATCAAGGCCAACCTTAACAAAATTCGGGGCGCAATCGTGGTTGCCGGCTATGGTGGCTATTGCTATGATACGGGAGATATCGCCGGTGATCACTGCTTTAATTTGTGCAGGTAAAGTTGGTTCGGGTATTGGGGCTGAGTTGGCCTCCATGCGGGTAACCGAACAGATAGATGCCATGGAAGTATCAGGTAACCGCCCGTTCAAATATCTTGTTGTTACAAGGGTAATGGCTATTACCCTGATGGTTCCGCTATTGGCAATCTTTTCTGATTCTATATCGTTACTTGGTTCTTTTATAGGTGTAAACCTGCAGGGCGATACAACGGCCAAGCTCTTTCTTTCTCACATTTTTGAAAAGCTGGATTTTATCGATGTTTTTCCTGCGATAATAAAAACATTCTTTTTTGGTTTTGCCATTGGTATAATCAGTTGTTACAAAGGGTACAATTCAAACAGTGGAACGGAAGGGGTTGGCAGGGCTGCGAATACCTCGGTGGTACAGGCCTCACTTACCATTTTTATTATTGATATGCTGGCAGTGCAGGTTGCTAATTTTTTCACGTAATCACTTTACAATTAAATTAAAATGGGTACGGCAGCTGCAGAAAAATCATCACCAGAAGGGGATATCATTACGATAGATCACCTTAAGAAATCCTTTGGGGGACATGAGGTGTTAAAGGACATTAGCTTAAAACTGGCCAAGGGCGAGAACCTTGTAATAATGGGCAAGTCGGGCACGGGTAAATCGGTACTTATAAAATGTATTGTTAGGTTAATTGAACCGGATGCAGGTGAAATAAAAATTTTGGGCAAGGATGTACTTAAGTTAAATGCGGATGAATTGAATGATGTGAGGAAGAAAATTGGTTTTCTTTTTCAAAGCGCGGCTTTATATGATTCTATGACAGTGAGGGAAAACCTTGAGTTTCCGTTGCGGGAGGTTCGCAAAAAGAACGAGGAGATTGAACAGATGGTTGAGGAAGCGTTGAAAAACGTGGGGCTTTTGGATGTTATTGATAAGATGCCCTCGGAATTATCGGGCGGGATGAGGAAGAGGATAGGACTGGCCCGAACACTCATATTAAGGCCCGAGGTGATTTTGTATGATGAGCCTAATACAGGTTTAGACCCAATTACCACCCGGGAGATAAGCAAATTAATAGTTGAGTTGAAGGATAAATACCAAACCTCATCTATTATAATAACGCATGACTCGGAATGTGCACGGATAACTGCAAACCGGATAATGATAATAAACGAAGGACTTTGCGTGGCCGAAGGGACCTATGAGGAGTTGGAAAAGTCGGAAGATGAATTTGTTAGTTCTTTTTTTACAAAACAGGATTGAATATGAAATCGAACACAGGAAGCAAAGTGAGGTTGGGCATTTTTGTAACACTGGGATTGGGACTTTTTGTTGCCGGCGTATTTTATATAGGCCAAAAGCAACGGTTGTTTACCAGCACCTTTGCACTTAAATTTTTGTGTGGCAATGTAAGTGGATTACAGGCCGGCAATAATGTCAGATTTTCGGGGATAAATATAGGTACAGTGCGCAGCGTTAGGATAGTAACCGATAGCACCGTGCAGGTAGAAATAATTGTAGATAAGGCCACAAAAAAATTTATAAAAAAGGATGCCCAAGCCAGTATTGGCTCTGAAGGGTTAATGGGCGACAAGGTTGTAAACATAAACCCCGGTAACCCGAACCAACCTGAAATAAATGCCGACGATTTTATTTTGTGTGAAGGGGGTAATAGCATAGACGAAATTATGGGCCAGATAAAGGTGGTAGCTACAAATACTGCCCAAATTACAGGCGACCTGGCCGGTATTATGGATAATATACACCAGGGGCGGGGCACGGTGGGTAAGTTGTTAATGGACACTGTCTTTGCCAATAACCTGGACCAAACGGTGGTGAACGTAAAGAAGGGAGCCGGTGGCTTTAAAGAAAATATGGATGCGGTGCAACACAGCTTTTTACTAAAAGGATATTTTAATAAAAAGAAAAAGGAGCAGGAACGCAGTCAAAAGAAAGCTGAAGAGAATAGTAAGAAATAAATAAGTGAGCGATGAATTTGAGATCGGGCGATCCTTATTGGTTGTACCGGACTCCGTTTTTAAATAACTACCCTGCACTGGATGAGGACTTAAGTACGGAAGTGGCGGTGATTGGCGGTGGAATCAGCGGGGCCCTTGCTGCATATGAATTGATAAAAGCGGGCTGCCGGGTTTCGCTTATTACAGAAGGGCATATCGGTATGGCCAGCACTTGTGCCAGTACCTCTTTATTACAATATGAAATTGATACTCCATTAAATGAACTGATCAAAAAGGTTGGTAGAGAAACTGCGGTACGTAGCTACCAATTGTGTTGCGATAGCATTGATAAGCTTCAGAAAATTCATGAGGAGATCGGGTTGAAGAAATTATTCCGCAGAAGGAAAAGCCTGCTATTAGCCTCGCGGAAAAAAGATGTTGAGGATTTAAAGCAGGAATATGCTGCAAGAATAAATGCCGGCCTTGATGTTAAATGGTTGGAAGAAGAAGAGGTAAAAAGCCGGTTTGGATTTGAAGCTCCCGCAGCCCTTTATTCAAATGTAGGGGCAGAGACGGACGCTTATCTTTTTACTCAACAGCTGATAAATTGGTGTGAGAAAAGAGGGATGAAGGTTTTTGACAAGACCACTATTACAGAGATTAATTCGCATAGAAATAAGGTATTTCTTAAAACCAATGAGGGCTTTCAGGTAATTGCAAAGTTTGTTGTTATGGCTACCGGCTACGAGGCGGTAAAATGGATTGATCGGAATATTGCCCGGTTACACAGCACTTACGTTATTATCAGCGAACCGGTTTTGAAGAAGAATTTATGGAAGGATG
>JAQBNQ010000502.1 GCA_028288545.1 Bacteroidota bacterium | reverse complement strand
AAAATGGAAATACCTGCCACCACAACCCACGCCGCTATCCAGAATTTATCTCCCAAAAGGCCATATAAAAAGGTGAGGAGTGCTATCAGTCCTCCGCCAACAATTACAGCAAGAGCAAGGCCCTTTAATTTGTCAGCCATAAATAAACCCGGAGTTACTTTATTGAAGCCAAATTTTTCTTCTACTACAAAGGTGTCGTAAATATCAAATGGCAACGAAATGATGGCTGATATGCCGCCTACAATGGCAAAGAATACTAAAGCCTGCAGAATATGGTTTGATGAGGCATTCCGTGCAATTTCGTCGGCACCGGCAAAGCCTTTTAACATCAGCACTGCAATGGTAATGATGAGCGAAAAAGTGGATGATATCATGCCTGAGCGAAAATTTGCGAAGGCATAATCTTTAGCCTCTGCGTATTTTTTAGCATCGTACAGGTCCTTCACTTCGGCCGGCAGGGGATTATCCCATGAGCGCAGGTTTAGCCACGATAGCGTTTTGGACAGGACAAATTCGAAGACGATAAAGCCAACTATTAAATAAAGAATGGTTTGTGCCATTTGAAGAAATTTTCCGCAAAAATAATTTTATGCCTTTAGATTTGTTGGTAATATTTCCAAAACCCAAAATCGACTGTATGAATTACTGGCTAATAAAATCTGATCCTGAGACCTATTCGTTTGAGCGCATGAAAAAGGAAAAGAAAACAAATTGGGATGGAGTGCATAATTACGCTGCCCGTAATCACCTGAAAGCCATGAAGAAAGGCGACTTGAGTTTCTTTTACGAAAGTATGAATGGCGAACCATCTATAGTTGGTATTGTTAAGGTAGCCAAGGAGCATTACCAGGACCCAACCACCACCGAAAGTTGGGTATGGGTTGATTTTGAATATGTGGAAGAGGTGAAAAAGCCCGTTACGCTTAAAGAAGTAAAAGGAAATAAAAAGCTGGCTGCAATGGCCCTGGTGCGTATTTCAAGATTAAGTGTTCAACCGGTAACAAAGGAAGAATGGGACGAGGTAATAGCGATGAGTAAATGAGGCTTGCGAAGCCTCCCGGGATTCGCAAGTCTTCGAAAACTGATTAACACCGATATAAAGAATTATGCCTGGCAAGTTTTCTTTCAACAACTTGTTTGATTCGATCTCTAAATTGATTTCGGAGGAGGATGCTTTTGAAAAAAAGCAAACAAAAAACCCTCTGCAAAAATCGCATGATGATGAAATACAAAATGCGATTTTAGTTTTAGCGGCCGATGTGGTTCGCTTCAACATATATTATACCGGCGATACTGAAAAATTTATTCAAGAATTTTTAGTGAAGCAATTTGGTGCAGTAGGAGTAAAGCGTAAAATGAATTTGGTAAGCGAGCACTTGGATATAGGGACCGAGCCACTTACTAAAATATCCTGCAAGGAGTTAAAGATGCTCACCACCCACGATTCGCGTATGGCCATTATCGGATTCTTGTTCGGTGTGGCGGGGACTGATGATTTTATCAATGCTAAAGAAACAAGATGTATTCATCGCATTGCAACTTACCTGGGAATCAGCGATAAAGATTTTAAGGAGTTGCGACATAGTTTTGTGAGTGAGAACAATCCGTACAAGGTGCTTGGTATTGAAGAAGGAGCAAACTTTGAACAAGTGCGAGCCGCTCACCGCAAAATGATATTAAAGTTTCATCCCGATAAACGCGAAAGCCACATTAGTGAAGCAGAAGCCAGTTTAAAATTCAGGGAAATACAAAGGGCTTTTGAAATTATTAAAGAGCAATTGGGATAAACCTTATTCCACCGCCACATGCACCGGCGATTTTGCCGATTCTTTGAAGAAGAGTATAAATACTATCCAGGCCAATACCGTCATCACTGCGGCTACCACCATGGGCAGGCGATAATCCAGGTTTAAAAGAAAGCCTGCTAAAATTGGTGGAACTGTAAACGCAAATGATTGCAATGATTGCTGAACTCCTAAAATTTCGCCTTGATTATCCTTAGATGCTAAAGACGATACAATACTGGTTTGATTGGGCTGTGTTAAACCCTGGAAAATAGCTACAAAGGGATTTAATAAATAAAGCAAATAAATCTTTTCGGGCAATAAAAGTATAACAATGGCAAGGGCCAAAAAGAACAATGACACTTTCAGTATTTCGGGTGGGGCAAATTTTTTGGAAACAACCCTTGTAATTCCACCTTGCGTGATGGCTATCCACACTCCGATATATGCAAAGAGTATTCCTATCTGCCTGGGGCTAAAATGGAATTTCTGTATCAGGTAAACCTGGTTAAACTGCATAAAAAAACTCCATCCAAACGCCTGTAAAAAAATGGTGAGCAATATCACACGCATATTTACCAGGCCAATGGCTTTTTTAAGATTGTGAATTCCCGCAAATAAGGTCAACTCCCGTGTTTGCGTTGGTTTAAATGTTTCAGGAAATTGCTTGTATACGTAAACCATGTTAACTACAGTAAGCAACGCTGTAAAACAAAGCGGTGTTGAAGCATTGAACCAGGATACTATAGAACTATCGGAAAGGAACCACCCAATTGCGGGACCTAAAATAAAGCCCAGCCCAAAGGCCATGCCCACCATACCAAAGTTTTTTGCTTTCTCTTCGGGCTTACTGATATCGGCCAAAGAAGCCAGCACGATGGAGATATTGCCACCGGTAAAACCCGGTAGCGCCCTTGATATGAACAATAGCCATATTAAATGGTAGTGAATAGCAAATGCAAAAAGTACGTAGCCGATAAAAGTGCCTACCAGCGATATTTGGAGAATTTTTTTTCGGCCGTGTTTATCAGCTAAGGTACCAAGAATTGGAGCTCCGAAAAATTGAAAGAACGGATAGGTGGCGCAGAAAAAGCCGTAAATAATGTTCCTGGCGTGTAAAGTAATTGTGGGGTCCAGGATACTGGTATCCCCGTGTAAAATCAAACCGGGAGAAATTGGAATGATGATGCCGATACCCAGCATATCAATAAACACGGTGATGAATACGGCGAGCAGGGGGCTCATTTTTTTCTTCTCTTCCACGCGGCTAAGAAAAGGAAAAACCGTTTTAAATTTTTGCTGTTGAAGAATAAAAAAACGGAGCCCCCTCTAACACTTAACGAGGGAGACTCCGCATTGAAAGCAAAGTATTTATTTCTTTTCTAAAACATCCAGCCGCTGCTGCAATTTTTCAATCAGCTGCTGCTGGGTTTCAATTTGTTTTTGTTGTTCCTGTACAGCTTTGGTAAGCACCGATACTACCGGCATTACATTTAATGTTTGAGGTTGTATTTTTCCATCCTTTGTAAGGGCGTCTTTTTCGCCGTTAACAGCGCTTGGTATTACCCCTTGCAATTCGTCAGCAATAAAACCTTCCTGCTGTACCGGGCTACCGGTAAAAATTGTTCCCTCAATCTTTTTAAAATAGAAGTCAACCGGGCGCAGGGCCATCACCCTGTCAATTGCATTGCTTTTCATGTTGTTGATCCGGTCCTTTAAGCGTCTGTCAGATGTTACGCCAAGGTCTACACCATCAATCCATGTTTGCAGCTGGGAGCCTGTCCAGAAGAAGTTGAAAATGTTACTTCCATAAGCGCCGCTGATACCGCTGCGACACCTGTATCCCTGGGCTCTGATATCTCCTGCTACCTCCAACTTATCAGCGGGTGCAGTAGTACCAATACCCACGTTACCGGCATCTGTAACTCTCATTCTTTCGGTGGTAGTAGTGCTGTTACTGGTACCTGTATTGTTAGTTTCAAAGATCAAATGTGCCCCGGCTGACCCATTGTCGACACCTGTAACCCGGGCACCAACACCGCTGCCGCTATAGGTTGTAAAAGCGATACATGCGGTGTTACCGCCTCCGCCGGTTGTGTTTGAAACTTTAATTAAGTCATGCGTTGTGCCCTTTACCTCAAGTGGGTTTTGCGGAGTTGTTGTACCTATACCAACATTATTCATGTTTACCGTTAGTACCGGTACAATTGCACCGCCGCTGCCCTGGTTTGTATGGCCCAGGTTAACCCCGTTGTAACCGCCCATGTCCATCATATCTGCTGTACTATTCCATTTTAGATAATCGCTTTTATCGGTTGCATTGCTGCGGAAATAGATGGCATTGCCATCCATGTGTAAATTGCCTTCTACCTGCAGTTTATTAACCGGACTGGTTGTTCCAATACCTACGTTACCAGTGGATGAAGGATTAAAAATAAGGTTGCCGGTGGTAGAATTGAATGCAAGATTTCCTG
>JAQBNQ010000480.1 GCA_028288545.1 Bacteroidota bacterium | reverse complement strand
GGGAACAACACCGGTGCTATAATTACACGCAACAACCGGCCCCGCATTATTTATACCTCCATAACTGGAAGCCGCATCAACGGTAATGGTACCCGAATTAGCAGAGCAAGCGCCAAGCACATAGTGAACAGTACCACTAGCTGCAAGATTATTGTTAGGGGCAGTATAACTGGCCCCTGAAACCGTTCCGACTCCCGTATTAAGACTGGTGGTGCCTCCGGTAGGTGATAAGGTAAGTGTAGTACTGCCGCCATTTGAACAAACTTCAGAGGAAACCGGCGTAACACTCAAATTATTATTTTGCTTGTAGGTAAGCGAGGCGGAATAGGTGGTAGCGAGCCCTATGTATGTAGGACCTCCGGGCCATGCGCCCAAGCAACCATTAGCCGACCCATTACTAATAACAGTAACCAGATACGGAGCCGTATAAGTGGGGCTGGTGGTTCCGGCAACTGGAGTATTAAAAGTTACCGTACCAGCACCTCCTGCTAATTGTACCCAGGCAGAAGCCGTGGAATTGATATAATAAACACTTATGTAAGCTGTGCCCCAACCAGTGCTACCAGGAGTAGCGGTAAAAGTATAATTGGCATTAGCCGGGCCGTTCCAAAATGTATACCCCGAACTTGGAACTAACAAAGGCCCTCCGTTGCTGGCACATGGCGGAACAAAAGTAGCAGCCGTACTACCTCCGCTGCTGGCCCAACTTGCCCAACAGTTTACAGTTGCTTGTCCGTAAATATTTGAACTAAAGTAGACAAGCAAAAAGAATAATGTTGCCGCAATTGATTTTTTGAAATTACCTGACTTAGAGCGGGTAAAAATTGTATTCATAGTGAAGAATTTTATTAAGATAAAATACTAAGCGATACTATGAAACATCCGGAAGCTTAATTAATCTACACTGATCAGCAAAAAGCTACTTCCGAGGTGTTTTTATTAACCTGAATTTATACTTCTAAAATTATAAAAAAAACTTCATTGTTAATTCAAATAAAATGCTTGCAACAAGCCACTGTCCCTTATAATCCCGTATTGGGATTATTTCTATATTTTAAATTTAACCCTTTTATTAATAAAAGTCAAGAATGCCCACCTTTTTTTGTTAACCACAAAGCCCCATTTAAGAGCATTTTTGACTCAAATCACTGAAAACCATGTGATAACACCGATTCAGGCAACTTATATCCAACCGGGTTATAGTTGTGCTTTGCAGCAACTGCAAAAGAAGAAGATTAAGCAACCCTCAGTATTAAGGGATTAATAAATTTTAAAGAATAGCTGCCAAAGCCTTATGTGCCCCATCGCAAAATGGCATTTTCTGACTCATACCGCAACGACATATAGAAACCTTCTCGCGCTTTTCAAGCGTAGTTCCGTCTTCAAGAATAATCTCAAAGTTTCCGGTAATTGTAACCGGGCCCCGCGGCTTAAGTTGAATTGTGGCATAATCTTTTTTTTCCAATTCCATCTCTTCCATTATGTAAAAATAAGAATGCTATTACAATAGAACGGGCAATCTTAAATTAATCCGATTGCGATAACAATTAAATAACTCCAACTTTGTAGATTTACACTCCTTCAATTATTCATTCACATTTAAAACCCCTTTAATTATGGACAAAAATTCAAACAGTCTGAACTGGTTCGAAATACCAGCTACCGACCTGAGCCGTGCAAAGAAATTCTACGAAACCATTTTCTCAGTTAAGATGGAGGATATGGGCGAAATGATGGGCATGAAAATGGCCGGCTTTCCATCGGAGATGGGAAATGGCAAAGCCAGTGGTGGCCTGGTGCAAAGTGCTATGCACAAGCCATCTACCGATGGTGCAGTAGTTTACTTAAATGCCAATCCGAGTATTCAAACGGTTATTGACCGTATTGAGGGTGCAGGTGGCAAAGTAGTAATGCCTAAAACTGAAATAAGCCCTGAAATTGGTCACATGGCATTTTTTATTGACACCGAAGGCAACAAGGTTGGCTTACACGGACAGAATTAAATTCAGCATGTTTTTTGTAAATGAAAAGAGCCGGAAACTTTCCGGCTCTTTTTATTTTAGTTCATACCAGGCAAAACTATTTCAGTTTTACCAATTGCTTTGAATAAGTTTTGCCTCCGGCCGAAATACTTACCAGGTAAGTACCGGCAGCAAGATCATCAAGATAAGCTTTGGTATTGAATAAACCACTCTGCGTTTGCTGTATCGACTCCTTTCTTACTATCTGCCCTGTCATACTCGTAATAAACAAATCGACTTTTGCCGGTTGAAATAAATAGTATTGAATTGCCACTTCACTTTCTGCCGGATTCGGATAGCATGTAATTACTATCATATTATCCTTCGCGATATCTTTAACATCAACAAAAAACGGCATTAGCCCGGGGTTACCAGGGCGTGGACCTAATGCAGCAGGAGCCTGGCGCAAAAATCTTTCCTGGTCAACATTCATCCAATGGGCATCATCGGTAGCAGTATAGTTTTTAGTAGCTACTGTACTCATGTGTATCCAATCCCCCTGAACCCGTTGCTTGTTTATGTCTAAAAGCAAGTAGCCGCGCAATGTAAACTCGCCATACTTAACGTGAGGATCAAATCCCTGAACTACATTTAAGGGTATAGTACCTATCCCCGCAAGTGTTGGTGAGGTTACGCTGGTACATACAAATTCCGTTGCAACTGAACCCGCACCGGTATTTTTGTTATAAACTGAATCAGGATGTGGTAGATCATTACCCCATGAGCAATGAATATCACCGGTAAGAAATACAACGTTGTGAATGTTGTTTTGCATGATGTGATCAAACACCCGTTTCCTATCGGCAGGATATCCATCCCACTGATCGCCGTTTAATACCTGGTTGCCATTGCCAAGATTTGCAAGTAAAGGAGCTACCATTACCTGGTTGCCGATAATTTTCCATTTTGCGGTAGAATTGCTCAACTGTCCTTTCAACCAATCCCTTTGGCCTGCTCCAAGTATGGTACGGTTAGTATCTGTTACAATTGGGTCGTTGGCGGGGATAAAAGAGCCCAGTGATGAATCACGGCCCTCGTACCGCGTATCTATCATGATAAGATCAAGTAAGTCGCCCCAATGCTCTGTGCGGTGAATAATTGTATCTTCATTAAGATCCTCCTCGCGTATGGGCATCCATTCAAAATATGCCTTTTTGCCAGCATCCTTTCTTGTAAACCAATCACCTTCGGTACTGCTGTTGTGATTTTCTGCCCCTCCATACCATGAGTTGTTTGCGGTTTCGTGATCATCCCAAATCGTTATAAAAGGATATTGTTGATGGCAGTTTCTAAGATCGGGATCAAGTTTATATTGTGAATGCCATAAGCGATAATCAGCCAGCGTAAAGGCATCGTGGTCGTAAGGATGAAGTCTGCTGCTATCATTAGTATAACCATAACCGCCGGCTTTGTACTCATAGTAATAATCGCCCAGATGCAGGATGGCATCTAAATCGTTCCGGGTTGCCAGGTCTTTATAAACATTAAAATAACCCGCCTGAAAATTTGAACAGGCAATAATTCCAAAACGCAAACTATCAATATTGCCTACCGGCGCAGTCCTGGTTCTGCCTGTAATTGAATAAGCATTGTCTGCTTTAAACCGGTAATAGTACCATGTGTTTGGTTGAAGATTTAGAACATCCACTTTAACCGTATAGTCTACCGAACTATCAGTATTGACATTACCTGAATTAACCACATTGCTAAAAGACGTATCCGTAGCCATCTGCCAATCTACACTGGCAACCGCATCGTTGGTGGTAACACGTGTCCAGATAATAACCCGGTCGGATAAAGGATCACCTGAAGCTACCCCATGATAAAATGGCGCGAGCTGTGGAACCACGCTTGGGCGGGAAGGCAGCAAATAGGATTGCGCCCTGCCCGAAAAAAATGATACGGTTAACAGCAGTAGTAAAAGATTCTTCATATGAATGTAAGGTGTGGGTTTATAAAATTATTGAGGACTAAATTAGCAGGAACCTTGTATATTTTGAAATGAATTTAACTTAGCGGGAATTCACAAAAAGGAAAGATGATAATAATAGCAGAAAGCGGGTCAACCAAAACCAATTGGCTTACAGAAAATAATGAGTTATATCAAACCATCGGGTTCAATCCTTTATTTAATACGTCGGAGACCATTTTTAATGAAATGGTGAAACATGAAAAACTTATAAAACTGAAGGATGAGGCCACCGAGATATATTTTTACGGAGCCAGTTGCAGTAGTCCTGAAAGAAATAAAATTGTTAGCGACGCGCTGACCAGGTTTTTTCCTAAAGCAGTTATTATAAAAGTTGACCACGATTTGAAAGCCGCTGCAGTGGCCACTTTTGAAGGCCGCAAAGGTATTGCCTGCATTTTAGGCACCGGCTCAAACTCTTGTTTGTATGATGGCACCGAAATGATTGAGGAAGTACCGGCGCTGGGGTATGTTTTAGGCGATGAAGGCAGCGGGGCTTATTTCGGAAAGAAACTTTTAGCGCTTTTTCTTTATCACCAGTTACCACCTGCCACCGATAAACTGCTAAAAGAAAAATACCATCTTGAAAAGGAGAAAATATTTGAGATGGTATATAAGCAACCTTTTGCCAATGCCTACCTGGCAAGTTTTGCCAAAGCGATGGATGAAAGCCCCGACAAGGATTTTATGCAGCAATTTGCCATTGAAGGATTTACGGAATTTTTTAAATACCATGTTTGTTGCTATAAAAATTATAAACTCTATCCTGTACATTTTGTAGGCTCGATAGCCTTTAGTATGAAAGATGCCCTGCAAAAGGTGGCTGATAATTTTGGTTGCGAATTAGGAGTTATAGTTCGCGAACCGGTTTACAGGTTGCTTGAATGGCATTTGAAAGCAAAAAAACAAAATAGCTAAATGCTTGCCAACAAAATTGCAACTACTGTTTTAATTCTGTTTGTATTTCAGTTTACAAATGGACAACAACGAGCCAGAACCATTGAAAAAGAGGCGTGGAAATTTGTAATCGATGGCCTTAGTTCGCCATCGGATGAATACCGGAAAGCAGATTCAACGGGACGTGTAGCCCGCGTTTACACCCACTACTCCAAAATACTAATCGACTCATCTAGAGTTGTGGGGGGAGTTGACGCAAGGGACCTTTTAATTGCAGCGCGAAAAAACCTCGACACTGCACTTATTTACGAAAAGGATTTGCGCACTGCTAATGTTTTAGCAGGTAATATTTGCATCATGCTCGACTCCGATTACATAAGGGCAGCTACTTATTATAACCGAAACCTGGCAAAAAACCCACATTATTTTGATAGCCATTTTAACCTGGGCATAGTAAGCGAGCACTTTAAAAAATATGATGAAGCCATCGGCTACTACTTAAAGGCCTACAGTGATGACAGCAGCAACGCTGCCGCGGGGGCTATTGGAGAATGCTATAATTATGAAGATAGCCTGGACCAGGCTCTTTATTGGTTACGGATAGCCATAAGGATCAATAATGCCAATGACGACGCATATTATACTATGGGCCTTATCTACGGTAAAAAGAAAGGAAATTTGCCTGAAGCAATAAACTACATTAAAAATGCCTTGCTTTTTAACCCTTATAAAAAAATATACTACGAAGACCTGGGCGTGGCTTATGGAATGAACGGCGAATACCAAAACTCGGTTGACGTAACTCTGCGTGGAATCATGTACTTTCCGGATTATGCACCGCTTTTCCAGGCACTTCATTTATCCTATAAAAATCTTCACAAAACAAAAAAAGCCCAGGCTGCTTTTAATAAGGCTAAAGAACTTGACCCTGAAAAATATGGTTCGACTGAATATTGAAAGTACGATCTGAAGCAAATGAAAAAGGCTGACCATTTGGTCAGCCCCACTTAATACTGCAGACGAAATCTTTATAGAACACAAGTTATCTAACCAAAGTAACACTGCCCTTATACAGTTTTTCAGTATGATTGTCGATATAGGTTAAATGTATCTGGTAAACAAAAACCGCCGGCATCATGTATTTGCCCTTGTAAATTCCATCCCACTTAAAGTTCATGTCGTTGCTTTCATACACCTTCTCTCCTATCCGGTCAAAAACCTGTACCTCAAATTCCTTCCATATCTTTTTATTGCCGAATACTTCAAAGTAATCGTTATTACCGTCGCCATTTGGCGTAAACACATTCGGAATAAAAATATCGTAGGTAGGTACTACAATAACATTGCCGGTATCTATGGCCACACAGCCTGAATCGGATACCACCGTGGCCACATAGTAGATAGATTGTATTGGCGTTGAAACAGGTGATACACAATCACTGCAATCAAGTCCGTTAACAGGGCTCCATACAATACTGGCAATATTGCCGCCCACACCATTTGTAATTGCAGTGAGATTTACGCTATTGCCAAGATCGATTGAAGTATCGTGCGGAGAAACCAACACCGTCATTATTGTATCGGTTTTAATGGTAAACGAAGTATCCTTAACGCAGTTATTAGCATCGGTTACAGTAACGTAGTAAGTTCCATCGCCCAAAGAAAAATTATTGGGAGAGTGAGACCCATTACTCCAAACAAAAGTAACAGGAGGGAAACTAGTTGTTACGCTTAATTCGACAAAGCCATTTTGCAAAGGAGGGCAAAGTATATTATGTACCGTTGAATTGAGAATAATCCCCGGCAACTCAATAATATCCTGCGAAACTGTTGCTGTGCAATTATTGGCATCAGTAACGGTTACAATATAAGTGCCCTTGCCAAGGTTTATATCAGGATTAACATTACCCGCTCCATTGCTCCATGCATAAACATAAGCAGGTGTTCCGCCAGAAGCAAATGCGGTAACGGTTCCATCCGTTTTACCGGGGCAGGATACATTTGTAAAAGTATCCGTTACGGTTAATAAGGTTGGTTGCGTAATGCTGATGTTTGAAATAGTTGCCGTACACGCATGTGCATCAGTAACCGTTACATTGTAAGAACCCATAGGAAGATTACAGAGCTGCACTGCCGAACCTGTAACACTCCATGTATATAAATATGCCGGAGTACCACCATTTGCTGTAACCGTTATACATCCGTTGCTACTACCAAAACAACTATCGTTCTTTACAATATCTGTAGCAGTAAGCAAAGGCGGCTGATTAACAAATATGGAACTTAAACCTACCGCCGTACAATTGTTTGCATCCACAACGGTAACAGTATATGTACCCGTCGGAATTCCTGAAAGATCCTGCGTGTGGGGTCCACTGCTCCATGTATAGGTCCACGGCCCGCCGGTTCCGGTTACTATCAGGTCGATGGCTCCATTGCTCTGACCGAAACAGGCCACATCTGTTACTGTAGTATCCAGGAAAGTCGTTTGTGGAGGCTGTGGCACATCTACGTGAATAGTATCTATACACTGATGCGCGTCAATAACAACCACTATTTCAAGACCACCAAGGATATTGTTGAAGACCGGTGAAGCCTGTGGTGTACCACCATTAAGGGAGTAAATATAATTTGGTGTGCCACCTGCAACACTTACCGTTAAGCCACCATTCGCCTGGCCGTAACAAGTAGCAGGTATAGTGCTAACCAAACTTAGCACAAGCTGCGTAGGCTGATTAATTGTTGCGGGAACACTAGTAGTACAGTTATTTGCGTCAGTAACAGAAACGGTGTAGTTGCCGGCAATTAGTGAGGTAAAGGTAAATGGAATATTGGTTAGCGTTTGAGCACCAAGCACTGCCGAATAATTAAGGGTGCCACCGCTGATGCTGATAGTCGCAGTTCCAGTATTGTCTCCAAAACATTTGTCATCTACCGTTCCAATTAAAACTGCGCTGAACTGAAGCGGCTGGTGAACGGTGACTACCAAAGTTTTTGTACAGGCGTGGGCATCTTTTACAGTAACCGTATAATTATTTGCTGACAAGCCAGCAAAATTTCCAGAAGCCTGGAATGTAATTCCATCAATAGAAAACTGATATGGCGCTGTGCCGCCCGTTGAACTTACATGAACCGCTCCGGTTGCACCACCAAAGCACAGAACGCTATCTGTTGTAGCAACCAGGTTAAGCGGCAATGGTTGTTTTACAGGGATGTTGTTTAAAGTATCTATACAACCATGCCCATCCGTGATATAAGCCGTATAAGCTCCTACGGCGAGGTTTACCGGGAAACTATCTGTAACAAGCGGTAATTGCTGCCAGGCATAAGTGTAGGGATAAAGTCCCCCGGTAACATGTAAAGAAATTGCACCATCGGTAAAGCCGAAACAGCTAACATCAATTACGTTCACCGTATCGGCTACTATTGGCGGCGAGGATGTAATAAGTACATGTGCGGAGTCAACACAACCATGTTGGTCAATTACAATTACTGTATAAGTCCCGGGATACAGATTTATAGCATGTGCAGAATCCTGCATATTGGGGTCGTTCCACAGATATTGGAAAGGACCCGTTCCGCCCGAACCGTTGGCGTAAGCATCTCCATCATTTTTATAAGGACAGGTGGCATTATTGGTATCAAGCAAATTAATAGCCAATGGCGACGGCTGACTGATAACGATAGACGCCGTTGCGGTACAGGTTGCATTTAAATCAGTTACCGTAACATAATACGTAGAAGCGCACAATCCCGAAACAAGAGGTGTATTACCGTTATTACTCCAGTGATAAGTATAGCTACCTGAGGCACCGATTCCTTTTACCCGCGCAACGCCATCGCAATATCCGTTGCAGGACGCATTTTGACTACTATCTATATAAGCCTGGATACCGGTTCCGGCACTAAGTGCAGCGCCGTTTGAAACCGTGCAGTTAGAAGTTGGATCAGTTACTGTGACCAGATATGCCCCCGGTGAAAGTGAAGTAGCGGTGGCTGATGTTTGATGATTTGGGTCGTTCCATTGATAAGTATAATTGCCGGCCGGATTTGGTATAACCGTTACAGAACCATTTCCGCCGCAGGTAGCAGGGTTAGTAGTAAATGTAATTGCCGGTGGGAATTTGATAGTTACCGTAATTTGAGTATCAACGAGGCAATATCCATATAGGCTATATCCTTTTAGTAAGTATGTAGTTGTTGATGGTGGCTTAGCAATAACTACCGGACCCACGGTTGTGTTGAGACCCGTTGCTGGTGTCCAGTGGTAATGTTGCGCACCACTTGCTGTAAGCGTAGTTGAATCTCCCGGGCAGAAAGCCAGTAAACCTGTAATACCAAGTACTGGTGTTTGGTCAACAATAATGTATATCGAATCGTAAGGCGACCATCCGCAACAGGCCGTACTAATGCGCACTTTTATTTTGAAAACTCCTGCTGTGTTGAAGACCAGGTTTGATAAATTCTGAAAGTTAGTACCTGTATATATATTGGGCACAACAGCCCCGCCAAAATCCCAGTCAAAAACGTCAGCAGCGGGAATAACAGCTGTAAAATCTGCTGATGACCCCTTACATAAAATAAAGGTATCCATATCGTACTGTTGGGCCGTAGTAGTTATATTGGGTATGTACGAGTTTGCATTAATAGGCACATTGAAAAATCCATCGTAAACATTGCCGCTGTATGTTATATTTTTTCTACCGGCACTACTGTACATTGTATTAACGCTTGAGCCCGATGTTGTTTGAGGAACAGAAACGGTATCAAAATCCCAGTTTCCGGTGGCGGCTGAAGTAAAATTGACATTCCGGAAAGTACAATTAACATCGGCCCCTTTAATTACGGGCTGTGCTGCAAGGTTAAATGAAACGTCGGTTGTTGGTACCACACCCCCATCAAGATAATATAAGGCAGCGGTCCCTGCGGCACCATCCCCACCATCACCGCCATTTC
>JAQBNQ010000468.1 GCA_028288545.1 Bacteroidota bacterium | reverse complement strand
ATTCCCGTCATTGTACTTTCCTCACAGGACAAAATAGAGGTCGCCATAAATTGTATGCATCATAAGGCTTTTGATTATGTAATAAAAAGCGAAACTGCTTTTGTGCGCCTGCAAAAGGTCATTAGCGCCATTTTTCAGTATAAAAAAATGGAAAAGGAGTTAAATTGGTATATGGAAAGGATGTGATAGCTCTTCCTGCATCTCCTTGTAAACGTGTGAATTACGCAAGTTATTCTCATAATTACGCAACAACTTCCCAAATTTAAGCATGCACTTTTGTTGTGTGATAATGTTGTCACAAAGATCATCTATTATGAAAAGCAAAATTTTTACCCCGATGATAGCCGTGCTATTGGTTGCATTTATGGGAAGTTGTCAAAAAGAGCAGAGTACCAGTTTGTCACACAACCTGGGTTCTAAGACCTCAGTCACAAATCGTGATTTGGTAGTATTAAAAGGAGTAGACCTTGGAGTTGCAGGCAATTTTGCAATCCTGTCGAAAACCGGAATAACCAGCGTTTATAAATCTACCATCACCGGGGATATCGGAACAAGCCCTATAACTGGAGCTGCCATGGTAATAAGCTGCGGAGAAGTAACAGGAAATGTGTTTTCGGTAGATGCCGCCGGTCCTGCATGTAAAACCACAAGCGCAACGATGTTAACCGCAGCTGTAAGTGACATGCAAACCGCATATACAGACGCTGCGGGACGTATAAGCCCTGACTTTTTAAATTTAGGCGCTGGAACTATTGGGGGATTAACCCTAACTCCGGGCCTTTATAAATGGACCAGTCCGGTTAATATCCCAACCGATATTGCAATTGCCGGCGGTCCCGACGATGTATGGATATTCCAGGTTGCCGGAACGCTTACCATGAGTTCTGCTGTTAAAGTAACCCTGAGTGGTGGCGCGCAGGCAAAGAATATTTACTGGGTGGTTGCCGGTGCCGTTACCTTCGGAACGACCAGCCATTTTGAGGGAAATATTTTAGGACAAACAGGTATTAATTTACAGACAGGCGCATCAATAAACGGCAGATTGTTAGCTCAAACTGCCGCAACTTTGCAAATGAATACTGTTACACAGCCACAGTAAAATAAGGCTGAGATTGTCAAAGAGGCTGCCTGCGGCAGCCTCTTTTTCTTTTACCTTAACCTGGCGCGTACTATGCCGCCACACCGTTGTAATTTAGATAAATTTTGCACTTTTAAAGAAATGGGCCACAATCACGCAGCATTTGCAGCTACAAGCCGGACTTTGCAGAAGCGGTGCTTACTAAATTGTTGAACCAGGAATTTGGAATCTTTACTTGTTTTCAAAGTAATTGCTTAAATTTGTTGTATGACTACGCTCACGATTGAAATTCCCGAAAAGGTAAAAAAGACACTGTCCGACCTGATTGAGCAGCTGGGAGGGAAAGTCGTTTCAATTGGTATTGATAAAAAACAGCGAAAGGCAGGGAAGAAAAAACAGATCTTAGATGATCTGGAAGAATCAGTAAAGTGGATTAAACTGCACCAGGAAGGGAAAGTTAAAGCTAAAACAATCGAACAGTTGCTTGATGAGCTTTAACCTATCACCAACTCCTGTATTTGAACGGGAGTTAAAAAAGCTTTCAAAAAAATATCTCTCCATAAAAAGCGATTTAACCACATTAACGGTTTCGTTAAAAAAAAACCCGAACCTGGGCACGGCCTTAGGAAACAATTGCTTTAAAATCCGCATGGCTATATCTTCAAAGAACAAAGGCAAGTCAGGCGGGGCAAGGATTATTACTTACGTTAAAATAGTTGACAAAATCATTTATCTTATATCGATATATGACAAGTCGGAAACTGATGCAATTTCCGATGCTGAAATACTGGCAAGGATAAAAGATTTATAATTGATTTGTCTGGTACTGTAAATGCACCGTTGGTGAATGCCGCCGCACCGTTGTAATTAAAATAAATTTTGCACTTTCAAAGGATTGCACCTTTACACCCCCAATATGCCTTCGCTCAAAAAATTATTTTTCTACACCATATTAATGGCCGTCCTTTTGCCCGGCTGCAAATCGCAGCGCATGCTCCTTCACCCCGATAGCCCGATATTTACCAAACAGGCGCCACCGGTATTTAAAGTACTGCTCGAAACCCCTGAGGGAAAAATAATTATGGAAGTGCGGCGCGAATGGGCGCCAAACGGCGCCGACAGGTTTTACAACCTGGTACGGTACGGCTATTATAACAACACCGCTTTTTTTCGTGTGCGCGATAAAACATGGGCGCAATTTGGTATAGCAGCCTCCCCTGATATTGCACAGCTCTGGCGCACAAAAGCCATGCCCGACGACCCGCGTAAAGCGTCAAATGAGCGCGGCATGATGGCTTTCGCGTTTAAAGATTTGAATGGGCGTACGACACAGGTTTTTATCAATTTGCGCGATAATAGCCCAACCCTTGATGCGCAGCAATTTGCCCCCTTTGCAAAAATAATACAGGGAATGGGTGTTGCCGATGCGCTTTATGCCGGCTATGGCGAAAGCTCGGGAGGCGGCATACGGGCGGGGCGCCAGGATTCGGTTTTTGCAGGCGGCAACGCGTATTTAAAGCAGCGTTTTCCCAAGCTTGATTATATTAAACGGGCGGTGATATTGAAAAATTGAACCCTGAGTGGTGGAGTTACATCACGCCGGTTTGGGGATATAAACTTATATTTTTTCTTTTCGGTGTACCAGCCTGTTAGTTGCGGTGCTCGCTGGTTTTTTATGACCGGCATGATTTGACATCTTTGTTGAATCTTGTTTTACGTATACACCGGCAACCGATTTTTGCCCTGTTTTTTTGTATTGGGTGATAGCCTGCTCAATCTTACTTTTAGTATCTTCTGTTAAAACTGACGGGCCTACCACCAGGTCAATGTTTTTTGGTTCTCTGATATATCCCATGATATTATACTTTAAAATATTGTCTGATCAAAAACAATGCCTCCTTGGGTTAAATGATCATATTATGCCCGCCATTGTGCACAGCTCCCAAAATGTTTTCATAATGGGTAATTAATTTAGTTTTAGCCTGAAAAGAAACAAATCCCTCGTTGCCCTGATCCCATGACCGTTTACATGCGTAAGCAAACAGGTTTCCGCCCACCCCCTCGTGTTTTTTACGTGCTCCAAAATTACCAGGAGCGCTTTCTGCCAAATGAACATAAACAAACCCCTTCATATCACTTAAACTCAGCAATCCCTGTATTATTTCCGGTTCATCTGTCTTTATCAGTTTAAAAACATCCCTATCGCGCGTGTCAAACTCAACTTTCCATGAAAAATGCCAGCCTTCTTTTTTAGTAACTGCTTTAATATCTTCCTTTGTTGCCGGCAAAATTTCTGTTTCAAAACTCTCTCCACTATTTACGTTACGAATGCTATTTGTAAGGTCATCTATAACTAAATCAAGATGGTAAACCGAATCTTCAGACATTATACGAATATACGAAATATGTAAAAATCAAACGACTTTTACAGTAAAAAATAACCTGCAGTTGATGCGGAA
>JAQBNQ010000456.1 GCA_028288545.1 Bacteroidota bacterium | reverse complement strand
TACTGATCCTTTTGAGGCTGCGGAATTTATCAGCCATAACAAGGTGGACCTGTTATTCCTGGATATGCATATGCCCGACATTAGCGGGGTAGATTGGCTAAAGGCCAACCCTATGTCGTGTCCCGTAATTTTTACAACGGCTTATCCTCAATACGCTTTAGCCGGGTTTGATTTGAATGCCGTTGATTTTTTATTGAAGCCTGTAAAGTACGAACGATTTGCAGCAGCTATTCACAAAGCCGAAAAGACCATTAATCTTTCGAGGATTGAAAATAAGAGTGATTTCTTTTTTGTAAAGAGCGAATATCAATTGGTAAAGATATTTGCGGGTGATATTTTATTTATAGAATCGCTGGACGACTACTTAAAAATTCATCATGGCTTAAAGCGCCCAACGCTTACTTTAATGACGATGAAAAAAATGCTGGACCAACTGCCGCAGGAACAATTTATTAGAGTGCATCGTTCCTACACAGTTCAACTAAGCAAAATAGAAAGTGTAAAAAACCGTAAAATAAAAATTGGCGAACACCAAATACCGATAGGCGATATTTATGCTGAAAGCTTTTTAAGCAGGATGAAGGATCAGGAAAAATCAGCTTAGTTGAGGGTACGGTTAATCGCAAGTCGGCCGCTTAACAGCAATTTTACATATCGGTATTTCTCCAACCCTTGTTTTAAGGAATCGTTCATCAGTTATCTTTCTTTCAATAAATTCTATAAGTCTTATCATGCCACCGGTAGCGTTGGCCGTTTTTGAGGACAAAAATCGGGCAAGCCAATCATGGCCGCAATGGTAGCTGCTCCTGCAGTGTCCGATGGTATCGTACTTTTTTTAACCTTGAATGTAGCTTCAGATTGAGCAGCGCACGTTAATGAAATGAGTAAAACAATTGCCAGCAGATACCTCATGGAATAATAAATGTTTTATCAGCTAAACGTAGTTTTTTATCACCCTTCATAACATAAATATTACTGAAAATAATTTTGTCGCCCTTAACTCCTCTCTTTATGAACCATAGAAGTTGCATGGGAAGTGTCCGCGGGCCAGTTCCGTTGGAAATCGGGGCTTGAAAAATTTCGTGCTTACTACTAAATACTAAATCGTAGCTGAATATTGTTAGGGCAGAGGGAAGGCCGAGGAATTTGTCGATGTCAGTAGTATCCATTTGCGCCAATCTCAAAGTATCAGGCGCATTTAAAGGGCGGGTACTTTGGTGCGACTGCACGGTGAAAAAGGTTTCTGCCATAGCACAGTTATATGCCGAGGTCAGTACAAAAAATACGAATAGCATCCTCATTGTCATATATAATCCGGCAGAATGCACAAAGTAACGGGGAAATGCTTTTTCCGTATGGAATGAATTTCAAGGGGTAAAAACATAAATCGTTGAAAATCAATACGCGTTGTTTTGCCAGTCTTTTCTACTTAGAAAACATCCATTAGATTTAATACTATATGAATCGTTGTAAGTAATTGATTATCATGTTACATGTGCTTTTCCGGTATATGTCTGTTTCTATTATTTTCTATTAATAGAGAATACCCTGCTTTCGGGTTTTAGCCGAAACCAGCGGGTTTGTTATAAAAGCAGGGTTTCATAACTTGCGGGTCAAATATGGACTTAACAGAATTTACCCGAAAGTTTGCAGAATGCTTTAGCCAGGCTGAAGCTGAAACCATTAACCCTGAAACGGAATTCAGGAAACTTGAGGAATGGGGCTCGATGATGGCGCTAATTGTAATTGCCATGGTGGATTCGGATTTTGGCAAAACCATTACCGCCGAGGACCTGAAGAATGGCACAACCGTAGGCTCGCTTTACGAAATAGTTAAAACCAAGTAGCGGATGGCCGTTTTTACTGTGCCCAACATAAAGGTTTCCGGCATTTCGGCTTGTGTGCCTACGCAAACCGAGGATAATAAGGAGTTTGCTTTGCTGCCTGATAATGAAAAGGACCTCTTTATAAAAACGGTAGGCATTAGGTATAGAAGAGTAGCCCCGCCGGGAATTACTGCCTCCGATCTCTGTTTGACGGCTGCTGAAAAACTTTTGAATGATTTAAGCTGGCAGCGGGAGGAGGTTAAGATACTTGTATTTATTACGCAAACCGCCGATTACATAATACCCAATACGGCTTCTATACTACAGGAAAAGCTGGGGCTATCTAAAGGTTGCATTGCCTTTGATGTAAACCTGGGTTGCTCAGGCTACGTGTATGGGCTTTCGATAGTTGGGGCTTTACTACAAAATATGCCGGGGGCAAAAGCCTTGTTGTTGGTTGGAGATATTTCGACAGCTACTATTTCGATGAGGGATAAAAGTACAGCACCGCTTTTCTCGGATGCAGGTTCTGCCACCGCCCTTGAGTTTTCGCTAAACAGCGATATTCACTTTAACCTGCAAACCGATGGAAAGGAGTTTGATGACATCATTATTCCGGATGGTGGTTACAGGAACCAGTTCAGCGAAAAGTCGCTGCAATATGAAGAGTTTGAAAAAGGAATAGAGCGCAATGGACTGCACATGAAGTTAGACGGGTTAAAGATCTTCAATTTTGCCTTGCGCGAAATTGCACCTAACATTAATACGCTGCTTACAGAGAAAGCAATTGACAAAGCTTCGGTTGACTATTTTGTTTTTCACCAGGCCAATTTGCTGATGCTGGAAAGTGTGCGAAAAAAATTACAGGTGGCCGCAGAAAAAGTGCCCTATAGCTTATATGATTATGGTAATACAAGTTCAGCTACCATCCCGCTAACCATGGTTACAAAACTGCGGGAACAACTTGTTTCGCAGAAGTTGAATTTTGTGCTTTCGGGTTTTGGAGTTGGGCTATCATGGGGAAGTGCTTATATTGAAACCGAAAAAATTGTTTGTCCTCAATTGATAGAACTGTAATGGCCAATGTCCCTCAATATTCGGTTGTAGTTCCTGTTTATAACAGCGAAAAAACGCTGGAGGAACTGTGCAGTCGCATTGAAGCTACCTTCCAAAAGATAGAAGCTACGTTTGAGATTGTGCTGGTAAATGATTGCAGCGCCGATAAAAGCTGGGAGGTGATCCGCGAACTGAAAAAGAAATATCTTGAAAAGCTTACGGCCATTCATCTGCGCAAAAACTTTGGACAGCATAAAGCCTTATTGTGTGGATTTCAATATGCTAAAGGAGAATATATAGTAACCATTGACGACGATCTGCAGTTTTTTCCGGAGGATATTGAACTGCTCATAAACAAGGCCGGCGAAACCTCGGCCGACCTGGTATATGGTTATTACCAGGGAGAGCGGCAGCACTCTTCTGTAAGGAAAGTGGGCAGTCGTTTTGTGTCGTATATCTTTGAGAAATTTGGTAACACAACCGGGCAGGGCTCCAGCTTTAAATTGATTCATCACAGCGTAATTGATAAAATAAAAGACTACAGCCACTCATTCACTTTTTTGGATGAAATTTTGCAGTGGCACACTACTTTTATTGGATACGCCGAGGTGCGTCATGCGGCCAGGAGAGAAGGGCAATCCGGATATTCGTTCTTTAAATTGATTTTTCTGACGCTTAACCTGATATTCAGTTATACCACCATTCCTCTCAGGTTTATGACCTGGTTTGGATTTACTTCATTTTGGATATGCCTGATCTTTGTTTGCTATTTCCTTTACCTGAAGTTTACCGGCGAGGCCCGCTTGGGTTTTACGGCAGTAATTGTCAGTATTTTTATGTCAACCGGTTTAATATTATTTAGCCTGGGAATTATTGGTGAATACCTGAACCGTTTATTTGCCCTACAACATAAAAAACCATCTTACCAGATACAGGAAATTTTGCGCTAGTATTCCTGCCATAAAAGTTTTACTGAATGAAAATTACACGGTACGGAATTACACTTGAGAGGTTAAAAGAAGATCAGCTTGAAAAAGTCCGTGGCTGGCGAAACGATCAAAAGATATCGCGCTTTATGTTTTATAAAGGCGAGATAGGTCCCCAGATGCAGAGTGAATGGTTCTCTTCAATCGATAATGAACAGAATTTTTTCTTTGTTATCTGGTATAAAAATGAGGCCGTGGGTCTTATCAATATTTCGAGCATTGATTGGGAAAATAAAACGGCCTATACCGGCTTGTTTATTTATGAAGAGAAATTTTGGGGTAGCGACGTGCCCGTAATGGCCTCGCTGGCAATGCTTGATATTTTCTTTTTGCTGTTTAACGTACAAAGTGTTTACGCTAAAGTAAAGGGCAGTAACAAGGTGGCGCACAATTACAATTCATCGCTTGGGTTCAGCCGTACTAAAAAAATTGAGTTTGGCTTGGGTTACGAGTACATGTTGCAGAAAGAAATTTACTTATTGGAAACAAAAAGCCTACGGAATGCCGCCATACGCTTAAGGGGAAATAAAACTTTGATTGAGTTGGACAACAGCAATAAAACGGATCAATGGATTGAAAAGAGATTAGCTGATGCCAAAAAAGAAGTGCTTAAGAATCTGGAAGTAAAAATCACCTGATCTTATCTAACAAAGAAAATCTAACCGAATCAAAACGGTACTTTAATTTTCTTACAATATCCTTACCCTCCAGTTCCAATATCTCGTGCGTTCTAAACGAAGGGTTGAGCATCCATTTTACTATGCGTTTATGAAAAGGCAAATGCGAGTATGGAAATTTGCGAATGTCGAGAAGGGGTCTTAACTGCGGATAAATTTTCTTCTCGTACTCGTTGCGGTTGTGGCTGTAATATTCGCCATCTAAAGGGGGCATTACCTCGGTGCCGATGTGAAAGGTAAGGTGAAGATCATCCACCAGCTTTAAATTTTCGGCAAAGGCAATGAAATTATGAAGCATAGCAACTTCGCTGAAAGAAACGCCCAGGCAAACATTTTCGAGGATCAGCTTATTGAACAGGGTTCTTTTAAAAATAAAACAATCGAAACCCGGGTGTGGAACGCCATGATCGGAATACATGATAGGCAACTCGTCTACACTTTTATATTTTACTGAAATACCTCTCCGGTTTATCAGTAGGGCATCGTATCCTTCACTTAAAATTTCGGCCACGGCCACATAAAAATGGGGCATCAGTGAAATATCCATATTGGAATAGATCAGGTATTCTGCGTCGCTCGATTCATACACGGATCTCAACACATCTGTTAAAACCGGGTACTTACGGGGTTTGGAAAAGCGGGCTAGATCCAGCACTGATCGCTGAAGGTTGGGCAATTTGTTGAAATAGGCCGGGATTATTTCCTGGTCTTCGGCATATGAAACTGTGAATAGCTCCACATCGGCCTTGTTTGCGGCAAAATCGCGGGCTACCCTGATAGACTCAAACGTAACGGGTTGTGCAACAAACAAAGGAGATGTTGCAGCTACCTTAACGGGGTTTATGATGTGGGCCAGTTTCATTTTAGCGTGAAACAAATCTATTTATAATTATGCGGCAAAAAATGATTCTCTATTTTTACCCCCATGAGCAATACAGTTTACGACTACAAATTAAAAAATATAAAGGGCAACGACCTTGATCTGGCGGCCTACAAGGGTAAAAAAATCCTTTTGGTTAATACGGCTTCGGCGTGTGGATTAACCCCGCAGTATAAACAGTTGGAAGAGTTGTATGAAAACATGAAGGATAAACTGGAGATTATAGGTTTGCCCTGTAACGACTTTGCCGGGCAGGAGCCAGGAACCGAAAAAGAAATCGCAGAGTTTTGTGAGATCAACTTTAAGGTGACATTTCCGCTTACTGCCAAGGTTAAAATTAAGGGCGATACGGATCCCATCTATCAGTTTTTGACCCAAAAGGAATTGAACGGTTACACTGACAGCGAAGTAGTGTGGAATTTTCAGAAATACCTGGTGAATGAAACAGGAAACCTGGTAGCGGTTTTTGGGCCACAGGTTGATCCCTTATCAGAAGAAGTTTTAAGCGCAATAGAAAAGTAAAATGCTGTTTAAAGAAGTAGTTGGACAAAGCGAGGTAAAACACAAACTGATTGACATGGTTCAATCGGAAAAAATTCCTCATGCCATGATGATACTGGGGCCAGAGGGCAACGGTAACCTGGCACTGGCATTGGCATTTACGCAATATATTCAGTGCGAAAACAAGGGTGAAGTAGATTCGTGCGGCGTTTGTGGCTCATGCACAAAAAATCAAAAATTCATTCACCCCGATGTGCATTTTACGTTTCCGGTAGTGCCCAAAAAGAACGAAAGCAGTAAAGGTCCCCCAATAAGCGCCGATTATATTGTTGACTGGCGTAGTGCGCTGGCAACAGATTCATACATGAGCGTTAATGACTGGCTGCAAAACATTGGCGCAGAAAACCGCCAGGGCAATATTACAGTGCGCGAATGTCATGAGATCATTAAAGGCATGAACCTGAAAACTTACGAATCGAAGTATAAGGTGCAGATAATATGGCTGGCTGAATTTTTGAAAGAGGCCGGCAATACCCTGTTAAAGATCATTGAAGAACCACCAGCTGACACTATTTTTATTTTGATTGTAGAAAATATTGATTTTGTGCTGAACACCATTATATCGCGCACTCAATTGATTAAAGTAAACGCGATTGACGACGAAGATGTAAGGCAGGGACTGTTGAGCAGGTTTGAAATGGATGAGCCCGCTGCAAGAAGAATAGCCCGGATATCGGATGGCAATTTTAATGCGGCTTTAACTGCTGCGGGTGGACAGGATAGCGATAATGATAAGTTATTGCACAAATGGCTGGTATGTTGTTTTAATCTTAAAAACAAGCCTTCGGCCACTAATGGTCAAAATCTTTTTGAGTGGGTGGAAGAAATTTCAAAGATCGGCCGCGAAAATCAAAAGATATTTTTGAAATACGCGCTCTTCTTTTTGCGTGAATGTGCACACGTTTCAATGACCGGAAAATCTGAAAAGCTGGAAGGAGAAGAATTGAAATTTGCTACCGGGCTTTCATCCAAACTGGAGCCGGAGCATTTTGAAACACTATCGCAAATTTTTAACCGTTTATATTATCACATTGAGCGAAACGGGAATCCAAAGATCCTCTTCCTGAGCAACTCTTTCAGAATAGCTTCTGTATTTAAAAATGAAGAAGTGATTTTGGAGGGATAGTCTTTCCTTATTTGGGGGCATATTATATGTCGGCTATTAAATGCAATAATACATAGCCACAGATTCACAGATTAAATGCAGCAAATTA
>JAQBNQ010000438.1 GCA_028288545.1 Bacteroidota bacterium | reverse complement strand
GACTGATTGCTAAGGATGCTTATAAAGGCATTAATACCTGGATCATTTACCTTGCCATACCCGCTATGGCGCTTAAGTATTTACCAACGGTGCAATGGAGCCGGGACCTGCTTTTACCTGCCCTTATGCCGGTTGTTGTGTGGGCCGGGGCATGGATATTATTCAAACTATATTCCTTAAAGTTTAAAGTGAGTCCTGCAACAAGGGCCGCCTTAACGCTTACTGCGGGTTTGGGAAATACTTCGTTTATTGGTTTTCCGCTGATACAGGCTTACTATGGCATGGCGGCGATAGGTATAGCCGTAATTAGCGACCAGGTAACTTTTATGTTGATGTCGACCGTAGGAGTTATTACTGCTATGAGCGCAGCGGGTTCGGGAAACCTGAAAGCTGCGGTGGTGCTGAAGAGGCTGTTTAGCTTTCCACCGTTTTTGGCATCTATTGCAGCCTTGGTGTTACCGCGTTTTGTAGATATATCGCCTCTCAATCCTTTGTTTGATGCGATTGCCGCAACGCTTGTGCCACTGGCTTTGTTTTCGGTGGGCTTGCAATTGAATTTTACCGGTTGGCAAAATGAGATAAAACTTTTGGCCGTAGGGCTTGGATATAAACTTTTGATTGCCCCTGCATTTGTGTTTGCACTTGCTTATGGATTTAAATTAAGAGGCATCATTCCGCAAATAAGCGTTTTTGAAGCGGCTATGGCACCTATGATAACAGCCAGTGTAATAGCGGTGGAATTTGATCTTAATCCGCAACTGGCAAATTTGATGGTAGGGATTGGGATACTGGTTGCATTTGCCACCTCGGCGGGGTGGTGGTTTTTGAATACCGCCCTCAATTATTAAAGGGCTGAAGCCCTTAAATTCTTCCAGGAACCACTATCCACGCCTTGAAAGGCGTGGCAACTTTGTAAATGCAGGAATATCTCCTTGGGATACTGGTTGCATTTGCTACCTCGACGCGGTGGTGGTTTTTGAATGCCGCACTCAATTATTAAAGGGCTGAAGCCCTTGAATTCTTCCAGGAACCACTATCCACGCCTTGAAAGGCGTGGCAACTTTGTAAATGCAGGAATATCGCCTTGGGATACTGTTGCATTTGCTGCCTCGGCGGGGTGGTGGTTTTTGAATAGCAACCTCTCCTAGCTGAAGGGCAGAATACAGATGGAACACTGATCAATTATGATTATTATGATGAATTATGATTAATACAAAAGGGTAAGAAAATAATGGTGAACTCTCCTAACCTCTCCAAACCTGCCTGCCGGTAGGCAGGGGAGAGGGACAATGCAAATACCGGTTTTCGAGGGGTTATTTATTTTTGGCGCTTAACGGTCCAGTTAACAACCACGCTGTATTGGCTCCTCTCCTTTGGAGAGGCGGGGGAGAGGTGGCTGCTTTGTATTAATGCTGAACAACTATTTTCCTTGTTATCGTTTTCTTAGTATTTTTTCTATCTACTACTTTCAGAAAATAAACCCCGCTGGCCAGATTTTCAGTGTCAAAAATATCCACCTGCTTTGTTTGTTTGCTGGTTATTAATTGCCCGGTTTCGTTTAATAGTTGAAATTCGTAATCGCCGGGTGTTCCAATTTCTACGTAAGCATATTTATTTGCCGGGTTGGGGATGATGCGGATTAGCTCAGCCTCCTTTGCAAGGTTGGCGGAACTTGTGTTTATGGTGTCGCAGCCGCTGCCTATTAGGGGGCCTAGTTTGTAGTTGGGCAAGTTGGGGAGGTTAACGGAATTATCACTTAGAGTGGGTTGTTTGCCATAACCAAAATGGCAACTATTTCCAAGGGAGTCTGGATAATCTATCACATGCAAGAAATAAAATCCCCCGTTCCAAGTGCTACCATACATTTTTCCATTTGCAGCCAGTTGTACAAAATCGATTTGGGCAAAATCTGCGGAATCAGCAATGTAAACATTTACGGAATCGTGAATATTGCTTAATTCGTATTGAGTTAAATATAATCGCTCGCTTACATAGAGAAATCTTCCGTTTGGAGAAAAGCCTACTGATACTGCACCTGAAGCACTTGATCCACCTTGAATATTACTTATTGTTATGGGTAATGAAAATTCGCCGGAGCACCTGTCAAAATCCATCACCGTAATTAACCCAACTAATGTAGAAGTGGCATATTTACCTCCATCTGGCGAGAAACAACCGGATGCTACGTCAAAAGGACCATTATAATTAGGACCAATATTTTGGATAAGAGTGTCAATTATTCCCTCTGGAGTCAGAAGAAACTTATAATAGGTGTTATTACTTCTACCTCCTTGAATTATCCACCAATCTCTTCCATTGGCATGTTTACAAGCAGTCATTCCTCCAGCTCGAAAAATTCCTTTATAATAAACAACATTTTTTTGTACTACTTCACCTAGTCCACCATTACCCATCTTATCGATAATACTGTAATAAAGAGTACCAGGCCTTCCGTCGTTTAGGGTATCATTTGAAAAGTGAAAAAGATAAAAGTACTGGTTATTCCCAGGCATGGGAATAAACAAGGCTGCTTGAGGGATGTTCAACCCATTGATTTCATATTGGGTTGTGTAAGGGCAAGGACTTAAGCCAGTTCCATTTGACAGCGTATCCCCATTTTTATCTGAAATAAATATCCCATTTGTATAATAAAGTAATTCTCCCGAATCGCTTGATATACAGGCGTTGGTAAAGGTCGTAGCCATGGACCGGCTAATCGTGTATGTATGGACACTGTCAATTGTCCTGAAGTCGACAACCGAAGTATTTGGCCCAATAACCCACTGCGCATCATACAACTGCGCCCTAAGCGCGAGACAAGCCAATAAAAGCATTAGGGTAAAGGTGTTTTTCAATAGCGGTTTGTGTGAGGGCTAAGGTAGGGAAATTATACCTCTCCCCCGCCTCTCCGGAGGAGAGGAGCTAATACAAGGTTAGTGGTTATTCTAAAGGGATAATGGGTTTAATCCTTTTTAAAGAAAATTCCGGGTTGACACTTAAAAAAGTGTCAACCCGGAATTTTAGATATAATTATTTGATTGTCATATTATTAGAGGCAAGTGTCAACGCTGATTAATTTTTAAAAGTGTCAACCCTCTTTGTCGCGAATGGTACTTTTACTCCTTAAAAAATACAAACCCGTTTTTACGGTACAGTTCTTTGGCCTTAGGAAGGTAGTACTTCAACTCATCCACCTTATTGACTTTGGTAACACGGTAATGAGGTTTTAGAGAGTCCTCGGGCGTTGGTTCGCGCCTGGCGGGATAGAAATATTGGGCATAGCTTTTAAAGCCCGCGCTTTCGATAATGCAATCTTCATTCTTCTTTGATTCGAGGAATTCAATCATGGCGGCTTGTGAGTATTGTTCAACGCGGGGGATGATGAATGTCATGATGGTATTGATGAACAGGGCGGTGCTGATAACGATAACGTACACACCCCAACGCAGGTTTTTAAACTGGATAAGGCCCATGGCAAAGATGATGAGCACCAGGTAGCCAATACCAAAGCGGATATCGTTGTTGCTCCAGTAAACTCTTGTTTTTAAACACTCCCTGGCGAACTCATCCTTTACATAATAGGAGATAAGGTCGGGGTGCATGATAACGAATATGCCACCGGTTAGCGCTGCCACAAACAGTAAGCAAATGCTAAAGAGAGGAACTGTTTGTTTCCAGGTCCAGCGCATTTTTCCATCCAGCAGATAGTTGAGATAATAGGCAGCAAGGAATGTAATAGGGAAATAACAAAGCGAGGAATAGTGGATGATCTTTGTTTTTACTATAGTGAAAAGGATCAACACAACAAACAACAGGTAAATCATCCACCGCTTAAAAAACACCTGGTCGGGCTCGTCGTTATCATTCTTTTTAAAGGCGTCAAAGATGAGGGCTGATGCAGGAAAAACGCCAATGAGAAGTATGACCCAATGAAAGTAAAATGGTCCGCCGTGTCCTGCGTCTTCAGTGCTAAACAAACGGACCTGGTATTTGATAAACTCTGAAACAAAAGTTAGTCCGCTTTGGCGGGATTCAACACTAAGCCAGCCAATAACGATAAGGGATACAACAAGCCACCAGATGATCATTTGGCCTATTTCTATTTTTAGTTTACCCCGGTTGGCGAAGAAGTATACCGAAGCAGTTAGTACAACAATAAGTATAGCAACCGGGCCTTTGGTTAAAGTAGCCAGGCCAATAAAAATGGCGGAGAGAATTAAATTCCACCGGCGGGTAATTTTTCTTGTTCGCGGGTTTTCGAAATCGTTGTGCAGGGTTACTTTGTACATGGAAAATATACCGAGGAAAATAAAGAGGTTAAAAACGGGATCGATAATGCCTGATTTAAAATATACCTGGGGCAGAATGGAACAGGCAAACATGAGTGCCCACAGTACACCCAACTGCGATTTAAAAACATAACGCCCCACATTAAATACGGTTATGAGAGTAACAATACCACAAATGGCGTTGGGTAAGCGGGCGGCAAACTCCGTAACCCCGAAATAGTGCATGGACAGAACCTGCAGCCAAATGAATAAAGGAGGTTTTTCGTAAAACGGCTGAAAGTTAATTTGCACCATGTGATAGTTGTGTGTAAGCAACATTTCGCGGGCGCTTTCGGCAAAGTTTATTTCA
>JAQBNQ010000430.1 GCA_028288545.1 Bacteroidota bacterium | reverse complement strand
AGAACATACAGAGCTGTGGCTGGGCCTGCCGTGTCGTGATGTTCAACCAGAAATGATTTGATCTTGTTTGCTTCAATTTTATAAAACCCCCACTGCACAAAGCCCATCCAAACAGTGTTGTTATTTGTAACTTCAAAAGAAACCGGCATTTTTCCATAACAGATCTTAATTATACTGTCGTTAAGAGGATGGGGAACAAAACGGCTTCCATCGAAATAACAGATTCCCCCGTTAAACGTCATAAACCACAACCGTCCGTTATCATCTTCCTTAATAGAAAATACAGTGTTATCAGTTAAACCCTCGGCGTTAGTAAATGTTTTGAAAGTGTATCCATTATATCTTACAACCCCGTGGTCTGTTCCAAACCACATATAACCTGCCTTATCCTGAAAAATACAATAGGTCTCATTACTCGGTAAGCCAACATTCGAATTGAAGTTATAATTTGCAACCTGAGCAACAAGTAACTGAGTAATGATACTCACAGCAAACCCCAAAAATATTTTCCGCCAAATATTATGCATCCGGAAGCAAGAAATTTAATTCAGGCTGTTCGCGCTGAATTTATATAAATATAAGATAATCTAAATAGCCTCTAAAATATGCGCCAGGCTTCCGGCTTGTTTTTGCCTGCTAAAGTTTGAAAAGTGCGCTGTTGAATATTTCACAGACTTGTGATTCGCCGTCCACTGTCCTTTAATTTCATTTAGTTGTTGAACCAAACTAACCCTATCCCCATAATCTACCATTGGTTTCCGTTCCGCCATTTTTAATACTTCGTTGGCGTCGCCGTCCACGGGCCCTATAGCAATTATTTCCGAACCAGAAGCAATGTACTCGAACAATTTGCCGGTCATAATTAGTTTATTGTCCTCAACTGCCGGGATAATAAATAATAACAACGACGCTTCCACCATCAAATGAATGGCCATCTTGTGATCCATAAAATCCCTGTAAACCGCAACGTCTGCCAAATCGTATTTTGCAATGGAGTCCTTTACATCGGCATCTACGCGACCAATAAATTCTATCTCAAAATCAAAATTACCCTTGCGCAAATCGCTAAGGGCTTCCCAAAATTTCTCAACATTTTGACTTGCCATTAAATTGCCTACATAACGGATAATAAATTTGTCCTCTTTTATTTCGGGGATATTCGGCACAATAAAATCCTCCTCATCATAGCCATTATATATTACATCAATCTTCTGCTTAAACTGATTAAACTGATTCTTCATTCCTGGACTGATAACCGTAACACGGTCTGCAGTCTTCAAAACTTCTGTTTCAAGATCGTGATCCTTCTTTCGCGATGATTCAGTGCGGGGCAGCAACCTGTTATAAAATATCTGCGTCCACGGGTCGCGCAAATCTGCAATCCATTTAAGCCCATATTTTTGTTTTAACCTCAACCCGATTAAATGGGCTGAATGTGGTGGGCCAGTTGTAATGATGGCGTCAATTTTCTCGTGCTTCAAAATATTTTCCGCCTGTTTCACAGCATATGGCACCCATCCTTTACGTGCATCGGGGATAAAGTAGTTAGCCCTGATATACTCAGAAACTCTCTGAAAAACAGTTCGCTTTTGATGAGAGCCAACTGAAACTACAGGCATGGTTTTCCCTTTTTTGCCCCGTATTAAATTATAAAGTTCAAAGGGTTCAAAAGTTTTTGTGCGGTAAACGCGGAGAGATGGTGAAACCTCATTTAACAAGGATTCGTCGTAATAAGGGTAACTCCCATTTTCAACGGTAATCACAATTGGCTCCCATCCATACTGCGGAAGAAACTTCGAAAATTTAAGAAATCGCTGTACGGCAACTCCACCGGCAGGTGGCCAGTAATAAGTAAATATCAGTACCTTTTTTGTTGGGCCGGTACTCACTTCTTTTTAATTGGCTTAACTGTTTTGCTTTGTGCTGGTGCTGACCTAGGCTCAGGTTTCGGCTCCGCTTCTATTTCCTGGTATTTTTTATAACCGGCAAAACCAATAGTTCCAAAAGCAAACAGGAAAAGAAGGAACGAACCTGCATAAGCAATTTTGTTTCCTTCTACAATGCTCTTCGGTTCAAACTTAAATTCAATCTGGTGCGCTCCGGCAGGTAATACCATTGCCCTTAAAACATAATCAGCACGGAAATGATCAGCAGGTTTTCCATCCACGTAAGCATTCCAGCCTTTTTTATTATCGTAATAAATCTCGGAAAACACTGCTACCTGGCTGCTCGCTGAATTAGAAGCATAAACAAGTTTGTTGGGAGAATATGAAAGCAGCCTGATGCTTCCGGCGCTATCGCCACCAAGGGCATTGTCAGGTATCATAGCCTTGTACCTTTGGTCTACAATTAAGGTGCTTTTCTCATTAAAATCTGTGAGGTCGGCCATTTCTTCGTCAGCATTTTTTGCCCACTTAATATCCTTTATAAACCATGCATTACCAGCAGCGCCGGGGTTACGTTGCGCTTCAGGTTCCTTTCGCTGACCCGGGGCAATAACATATTTCGTATTTAGCATGTTCAAAACGTGTATGTTGTTTTTTGCTATTTGATTTTCGATCAGATCCTGGTAAATGATCAATTTCGCCGCGTGATATCCTCCCACAGATTTATGATAGTACGAGGTCATCGCATCATTAAAAGGATCACGGGTTACATTGAATACGCGGAAATCAGGATCTGTGTCTTTTAAAATATCTACGTCCGCCTGGCTGGGAACGTGGTTAGCCTGGTATTTGCTTGTTTCAACAAAGTTGTCGGAATTTAAATAACGCTTGGCAACCATCCAGCCATCTAATAAAAACACCGCCACTATTCCACCGGTAAAAATCATTTGAGAAACCTTTTTCTGAGCGAATGCCCAAACCAAAGCAGCAGCAGCTATTATAAAGAATAACGAGCGGAAAGCATCTGCCCTCAGCATAGATGCCCGTTCAGGCCGCACCATACTAACCATCTCCGGATTACTCTTTCCCAATTCAATATCTCCCGGGCCTGAGAACGAGTACATAAAGCTTCCTATAGCTCCAAAAACCAATACAATGCCTACTGCAATACCAGCACTTATTTTCAGTTTCTTCATCAACTCATCTGTACTGATCTCCCCCTTAAAAATTTCACTTAAGCCCAGTATTGCCATCAAAGGCATTGTAAGCTGAGCAATAACCAGCGCCATCGCCGGTGTACGGAATTTGTTGAAAAACGGTAGCAGGTTAAACATCCACTTAAAGAATGGCGTATTATGTCCACAAGCAAGCAGTATCGAAAATATGGTAATAGCAAGAAACAGCCACTTGATATTACTGCGAACAACAAACATCGAAAAGATAAAGAGGAAAACAATAGCTGCTCCAAAATAAACCGGACCGGAAGTAAACGGTTGGTTGCCCCAGTATAAAACACTTGCCAGGTAATGCTTAACCTGTTCAGCCTGGTAACCTTTTGAAGTTAATTCTTTTACCAATCCGTTTTCAGTACTAATGTCATTACTTCCGCCGCCGCCTTTCATATCCGGTATCATAATGGTCAAAATTTCGCCATCAGTTAAACCGTAACTCCACTTCGTAGCGTAATCAATATCAAGTCCACCATCACTGGCTTGCTTTTTTTGTGTTAGTTCCGATGCTCCACCTCTGATGGTTTGCTTTGCATATTCCTGGGTGCTCCATAAATTGCCTATACTTGGCAGTAAAGCAAGTACTCCTGCAATAATTAAAATGCCAGTTGCTTTCGCAAAATGAGCAAGGCGTTTTTCAAGAACACTGATTACCAAATAATATACTCCCGTCATACCCATCATCAGCAACAGGTAATATGCCACCTGCATGTGATTGGAATCAATAGTCATAGCCAGGAAAAGAGCGGTGATAGCCCCGCCAAGTAAAATATGTTTTCTATAAGCCAGTATTACTCCACCCAGCGCCGGAGCCATCAAGCTCATGGCCTGAACCTTTGTATTATGCCCTGCATCTATCGATATAAATATAAACGACGATAAACCATAAGCTAAGGCTCCCCCCATACTCAACCAGGGACTCACATCCAGGCATAGCAATAGTATGTAAAAGCCTAAAAACATCATAAACATAAACCCTGCCGCTACCGGAAAAATGGCTTCCACCACATGGTACAGTTTGCTAACCAGGTTGCCGGTAAAACTCAGCGATATCTGTACTGCCGGCATTCCACCAAACATTCCGTCTGTCCATAAGGCCGGGTCATCGGGGTGTTTCTGGTTCCAGTCAACAATTTCCTTGCTCATTCCTTCCCACTGAGTAACATCACCCTGGCTAAGGGTCATATCCTGGTAGTAGGGTAAAAAGTAGATAATGGTTAATGCGGCGAAAGTTAAAACGGCTGCAATGTGGGGCAAAAGTTTCTTTATCATGAGGTGTTTTTGTGTTGGCCGATCGCTGTCGGTACAGGGGCTAAAATAGTAATTTCAAGAATTAGCAAATAAGTAATTGAGTAATTGCCTTATTGACCGCTCTTATACGCTTGGACCAGCGCAATATTTTTACATTTGCCCCGCTGTTTTTGTTGATTTATCAATTTTTTTGAACTCCCGGTTTTTCAAATTGTTACTTGAGTTATGATGGACGATGTTGTATTAGTTACTGGTGCGGGCGGACAAATTGGTTCCGAGCTTGTGCTCTCGCTTCGCAAGATATATAAGAACGTTATTGCCTCCGACCTTAAAGAGCCTACCGGTGAACTAAAAGACGGCGGCGAATTTATCCGCCTTGATGTTTTGTACAAAAACGGCCTGATGGATTGCGTAAAACGATTCAATGTAAAACAGATATACCACCTTGCTGCTATTCTTTCTGCCACCGGCGAAAAGAACCCCGAAATGGCATGGCGCATTAACATGAAGGGGCTACGGAACATCCTGGATGTATGTGTTGAAGCGGGTGTAAAAAAACTATTCTTCCCAAGTACCATTGCAGTATTCGGACCCACCACTCCAAAGATCAATACTCCTCAATACACCATTACCGAACCAAACACCATTTATGGTATTTCGAAACAAGCCGGTGAACGTTGGTGCGATTGGTATTTTCAGAAAAGGGGCCTGGATGTGCGGAGCCTCCGCTATCCTGGTTTAATAAGCTACAAAACAAAGGCCGGTGGAGGCACTACCGATTATGCAGTTGATATTTACTTTGAGGCTGTAGAAAAGAAGCAGTACGAATGTTTCCTGAAAGAAGATACGACCCTGCCCATGATGTATATGCCTGATGCTATCCGTGCCACCATTATGTTAATGGAAGCTCCTGCCGAAAAGATTACCGTTCGCTCCGGCTATAATGTTTCAGGCATTAGCATTGCTCCAAAAGACGTTGCCGCCTCCATAAAAAAGATTATCCCCGACTTCATTGTTACTTACAATCCCGATTTCCGCCAGACCATTGCCGATAGCTGGCCTCAAAGCATCGATGATTCCGTTGCCACCCGCGAATGGGGCTGGAAACCCGAATTCGATCTTGAAGCGATGACAAAAGATATGATAGATAATATCAGGGCAAAGAATTAAAGTGTTATGGCGTTTCCCGCTCAAAGCAGCGGGGCCGTGCTATCCGCTACAAGCCGGAGACCAGCTTTTCGCTACTATCACTAACGCAAAAGGCAAAAGGGCAGCCAAAAAGAAATACTTTCTACTTTAGACACTTTTAGAAATTTATCCAAATTTCATAAAATTGCATTAAGCTGATCGTCACCGATTTAAATACAATTAAATTGCAATTTATAGTAATGTATAGCACAAAAAGTAGAAACAATAGAAACTCACCCAAATTATTCGTTATCAACTACTTATAATTTAAGTTAAATAAATAATTTATAAATATTTATAATGCATTTTTAGGCCCACCAGCTAATTCTCCATACAATTAAACATCCAGTTTACCCCGTACCTGTCGGTGCTAATGGCATAATCACATTTCCACCCAAGACAGTTTGCATAATTTATAAGTAGCCTCCGAATTACTGGACGGCCTCTCAGAAATTTCCGTGAAGAAACGTATTCATGCGTTGACTAAAGAAAGAAACACTGTATGAGACCAACACCAACTAAACTATTGCGACCAATAGAGAGGCACATAATGAAAAACACCACTCATGCATCGAGTTTGTTTATTTCCTGCGTGGCGAATGCGTTTAGGAAATTGCTGCGCTCCCGATAGCTATCGGGATGATTTTTTCTTTGCTACTTTCTTTTGCATCAAGGCAAAAGAAAGTAGAATCATCGAATATGCGATTAACAATACATCCGCGCCAAATCCAGAAGGCTCATAGTTAGCTACTTCTCCACACAATTAAACATCCAGTTTATCCCATACTTATCGGTACATTGACCAAAGTATGAGCCAAAAAACATATCCGCCAAAGGCATAATTACATTTCCACTATCCGACAGCGCCTCGAACATTCTTTTGGTTTCAGCCCTGGTTTCAGGCTCAAGACAGATATGCATATTATTGCCCGGCGTCAGCGTAAAGCCCATTTCCTTTGGCGCATCCGTGCCCATTAAAACGTGTCCGCCTAAAACAGGTAGTTCTACATGCAACACCATTTTCTTCACTGCATCTGCAACAGGTGGGTGCCCTGTCTCTGCCGGAATATCCTCAAATCGCTGAATCCCATTTCCACCAAACTCAGTTCCAAAAACTGACTTGTAAAAAATAAATGCCTCCTCCGTATTACCTGGAAAATTGAGGTAGGTGCTTGTCCTTGCTGTATTTGGCTTCAGCTGAATCCATAATTTGAATTGTGCGCTTAAATATTGCTCCAGGTTACCAAGGGCAGCTGCAAATCCGGCTTCAAAGCCCATTTCAACTATTTGCTTAATATCCGATTCGGTTGTAAATGAAATATTGACAACAACGTCCGTTCCTGTTCCGGCAGCGCGGAATTCATTCTTCCAACTCATCACTGGCATATTCGCGTTCTTAACGCCATGCTCATCGCAAAAATAATTGCTCACCTCAAAACTCTTATGGGCGTTTATCTTTTTAAAATCAATTCTTCCCCAATGGCGCGAATCATCGGGCCCCACCATAGCATATAACCAAAAGCCGCCTTCTTTAAAATCTAACGTTTTCGTTTCAGCCCGCCATGGTTTTGGCGCCCACCATTGGTCAAGCAATTCGC
>JAQBNQ010000109.1 GCA_028288545.1 Bacteroidota bacterium | reverse complement strand
CTTTTGCAATTTTTGACAAACAGACCAACGAAATTTTTCTGGCCCGCGATAGATTTGGTATAAAGCCGCTGCATATTTATGAGGACGAAGCTATGGTGGTCTTTGCTTCAGAACTGAAAGCGATTTTTAAATTCCCTATTAAAAAAGAAATAGATTTTAATTCGCTGGCGCTTTACCTGCAGTTAAATTATTTGCCCGGCACTAACTCTATTTTAAAAAATACCCGGAAACTTAAACCCGGGCATTATGCTGTAATTGACGCAAACGGAAACATATCGGAAAACAGTTTTTACCAGGTACCCTATCAACCCGGTGAAAGAATAAGCGCTGCCGGAAGGGACTATGAAACTGCAAAGGCAGGATTGAGAAAGCTGGTGGAAGAAGCGGTGGAGCGCAGGTTGGTATCTGATGTTCCGCTAGGTGCTTTTTTGAGTGGGGGGATCGACTCTTCCATTGTTACGGCCTGTGCCACAAAGTATGTACCGCATCTCAATACTTTTTCCATCGGCTATAAGGACGATCCTTATTTTGATGAAACACAATATGCCAACCTGGTAGCTAAAAAATTTAAGACCAACCACACGGTTTTTTCAATTTCGAACGACGAAATGTTTGAGAATATATTTTCAGTGCTGGATTATACCGATGAACCTTTTGCTGATTCATCGGCTATAGCTGTGTATGTGTTGAGCAAAAAAACAAGAGAAAAAGTTACCGTTTCACTTTCGGGCGATGGGGGTGATGAGCTATTTGCCGGCTACAATAAGCATAAGGCTGAGATGAGGGCCCGGGATAAAAACCTTTTCAATTCGCTGCTTAAAATTGGCTTACCTTTATTTAAGACCCTCCCACAATCAAGGCATTCTAAGTTTACCAATTTGTTCAGGCAGCTTACCCGTTATAGCGAAGGTTTGCAGCTAAGTGCAAGTGAGCGATACTGGCGCTGGTGCATTTTCAATTCGCAACAGGACGCGGTTTCTCTTTTAAAGGATAAAAACCTGTACAGCGAAACTGAGTTGGAAAAAAGGAAGCGTTTTGTACTGGATGTGGTGAAAGAAAATGGTGATTTGAACGATGTGCTTTACGCCGATACTAAAATGGTACTACCCAACGATATGCTAACCAAGGTAGACCTGATGAGCATGGCCAATAGCCTTGAAGTACGGGTGCCACTGCTTGATTATACGGTGGTAGATTATGCATTTTCGTTGCCGGTAGCCTTTAAAATATCGGGCGACGAAACAAAAAAAATACTGAAAGACGCTTTCAGAGATGTGTTGCCGGATGAAATATTTAACCGGCCAAAGCACGGCTTTGAAGTGCCCCTTTTAAAATGGATACGAACCGGGTTACGACCGATGATAGAAAATGAATTGCTTGAAAAGAATTTTATTATTGAGCAGGGGATTTTCAATTACGATAAAATAGAAATGCTAAAACAGAAAATATTTTCCGCTAATCCAGGCGATGTACATGCTACCATATGGGGGCTGCTGGTATTTCAATATTGGTTCAAAAAATATTTTACGGCAAATGCCTAAAGTTTTAAGGATCATCAACCGGTTAAACCTTGGCGGGCCCACTTTAAATGCGGCCTACCTTAGTAAATTTATGGAGCCCGGATTTGAAACCCTGCTTGTTTCGGGCATGAAAGATGACTCGGAAGAAAGCTCGGAATTTATTGTAAAGGATCTCGACCTCCACCCTGTTTATGTACCCGAAATGTACCGCGAGCTGCACCCGTTCCGTGATTACAAATCCTATTATAAGCTTAGGAAGATCATTGACGAATTTAAGCCGGACATTGTTCATACCCACGCAGCAAAGGCAGGAGCGGTAGGCCGGTTGGCAGCATCGCACAGCGGGGTTCCGGTCATAGTACATACTTTTCATGGGCATATATTTCATTCGTATTTTAACCCTGTTAAAACAAGGATGTTTTTGGAGATAGAGCGTTTTTTGGCCAGGCGAACCAGTAAAATTGTTGTGCTAAGCGAAATACAAAAACAGGAATTGGGCGGCATTTATAAAATTGCTCCCGACAAAAAGTTTGAAATCATTCCTTTAGGCTTTGACCTTAGAAAATTTAACGACGGCCAGGTTGAAAAGCGAAAGGATTTTAGGGAAAAATATAACCTGGATGATGATGAGATAGCCATTGGTATTGTAGGCCGCTTGGTGCCTATTAAAAACCATGAGCTTTTTTTAAAGGCCTTGAGCATTGTATCGAAGAAAACCACCAAAAAAATAAGAGCTTTTATTGTGGGCGATGGGGAGGACAGGAAGAAAATAGAGCAACTGGCTACCTCGCTGGGTATTGAGTTTACAGAACAAAGCGGGGAAAAGAAGCTTTTGACCTTTACCAGTTGGATAAAACACATAGACATCGCTTTTGCGGGGCTTGATATCATTGCGCTTACATCTAACAATGAAGGTACCCCGGTTAGCCTGATAGAGGCACAGGCAGCAGGTAAACCCATCGTGTCAACCAATGTAGGCGGCATTGAAAACATTGTGATAAAAGACGAAACCGCCCTGCTTTCGAAAGTAGGCGACGAAAATGCCTTTGCCGCCAATCTTTTGCAGTTAACAGAAAGCGAAGAAATGCGGAAAAAAATATCCGGTCAGGGCAACAGCTTTGTCCATTCAAGGTTCAGCTATCAAAGGCTTTGCGGCGATATGTCGCAATTATACTACTCGCTGCTGGATAAGGTGTAGAGTAAATGCGAATCCCTGCCGTTTTTTTTATACGTTTGCCTATCCATAAAAGTACATGAAAAGACCCTTAGGCTCGTTTTTAGTCGTTATTATGTTGTTTTGTTTGCCATCGTGCCGATATCTTTATCCGAACCTGATGTTCAAAATGAAGGATTATCAGTACTTTGAACTTGCACAGAAGCAAATAGACCAATATGTTATTCAGCCGGGCGATGAAATGAGCGTTAAGGTATTTACGCGCGATGGGTTTAGGCTGGTAGATGTGATTGGAAACGTAAATGGAGGGGGGGGAGGCGGAAGCTCTATTCAATCGGCCAGCAGTTTTGTTACCTACCCGGTAGATAATGAGGGCTTTGTGCGCTTACCTATAGTAGGTGAGATGTTTGTTAAAGGATACACCGAAAAGGAACTTCAAAGAATTTTAGCCGATAAATACTCGGGCCTGTTTGTAGAGCCTTTTGTGATTGTAAGGGTTGAAAACCGCCGCGCATTTGTATTTAAAGGAAGCGGGGCCTCGGTAGTGGCCTTAAACTTTGCGCCAACTAACTTGTTAGAGGTTATTGCAAAATCGGGCGGGCTGGACCAGGCACTAAAGGCCTATAACATTAAAGTGATAAGGGGCGATATTAAAAACCCCCAGGTAATATTGATTGACTTGTCGACACTGGAAGGAATGAGAAAGGCTGATTTGATCGTTCAGAGTAACGACATTATATACATTGAACAAAAGAGAACAAATATTGCTACCCTTATACTTTCCGAGTTTACCCCCTACCTCGGACTTGTTACCACGGTTACCACTGTAATACTATTAGCAAAGGCATTTGGAAAATAATATAAACGATACCGAAACGGAAAGTTCAAGCCCGGTTGATGATTTCAACCTTGGCCTGCTTATCTATGTTGTAAACCAGTCGGTTGTTTGGCTGGTGCTTATCATTATCATCTCTATCACCTTATCGGTCATTTACCTCCGTTATACACCGCGTATATACCAGGCCAATGGTACCATGATGATGAAGACGGAAAAGACGACGCAGATATTAGGAGTAAAAGCTTTGTTGCAACAAGACCAGGCCGATGCAGAAGTAAACCGCGAAATCCAGCTCATAAAATCCAACCTGCTTGTTACAAGGGTAGTGAATAGTCTTCCGCTACAAATAGGCTATTACAAAGAGGGCAAAACAAAATTCATTACCAACGAATTGTACACCTCCTCGCCATTTATAGTAGATGGCGATATGACAAAGGATGAAATTATTAATACCCCTATTTATGTTAAGATACTGAACCCGTCTAAAATTTATATGGGTTTTAGCATGAACGGAAAGGAATACGAGTATAAAAACGACACAGGCCAGGTATTTTCAAACCCATATTTTTCTGTAAAAATACACATCAATAAAAGTCATTTAACGGACGAAGATCTGTCAGGTATCTACTTCTTTAAGTTTTTAAATAAGAGTGACCTGATTGATGAAATTGCTGATAAGATAGTTGTAATAGCAGCCGACGATAAATCAAAGACGATCGGACTTCAGTACAACGACCGGAATCCTGCGCGGGCTAAAGATATTGTGGCCACCATGAGCACCGAGTTTATAAAGTATGACCTGGAAAGGAAGACTGAAGGATTCAGGAATATTTTGAATTTTATTAATAGCCAGATAGATACTTTTGGAATTAAGGCCGACTTTTTTCAGGATTCAATAACCCACGAAAGAATAAAGGACGGCTACCTGGATAAGGGCAACGATTACCTGAGTCAGCTTTCGCAAAAAACATTGGAATACGAAGGCAGATTCCGCGATTTTGAAGACGACATTGCTATGATGCTGGTGTTTAAGGGGATGCTTAACAGCAATAAGGAATATGCCAACCTGCCCAGTGTAAAATTTAAGTTAACGGAACGCAATTTTAAGGACGATATTGATCACATCAATGTTTTGCAGGAGCAGAGGAATAACCTTTTGCTGGATGCTACTACACAGCACCCTAATATCCGCTTAATTGATAAGCAAATTGAGGATTCAAAGATCAGGCTCAATAAAAATCTTGATAACGAGATATTCGCCCTGAAAAAGAGTTTCGATTCCATGAAGGAGGAGTACCAGAAGTACATGGACGAACTGATGAGAATGCCGGGATTGCAAAGCAAATTTTTGCGATTGGAAAAGATGGCAGATATCAGGAACAACTTTGTAATGAACCTGTTTGAACAGAAGTCGAACTACCTGATTGCCAGTGCGGGAATTGTATCGGATTACGTGGTTTTACAAGCAGCCAGCTACGACCAGGCACCTATTTCGCCTAATGAGAGCGTTGTAAAGATAGCGGGCTTTGCCATTGGCTTATTGATCGGTTTGATAATGATTGTTATCCGGTACCTGCTGCATAACACTATCATTTCTGTAGAAGACGTTGAAAAGAAAACCAAAGCTCCTATGCTGGGTATTATACCGCGGTATAAGGAAGAATTGGAGCGTTCGCAGATAGTTGTTACGCAGGATCCTAAAGCTTCTATTACCGAGGCATTCAGAGCGGTGCGGGCCAACCTTCAATTTATTTCAAACACACCGGGGCCAAAAATACTTTCTACTACATCCACCATACCGGGAGAGGGAAAAACATTTGTGTCGCTGAACATTGCGGCCATATTGAGTTTGCTGAACAAGAAAGTGGTGATACTTGACTTTGATATGCGTAAACCGCGTTTGAATAAGATATTTGACGTGGAAAGTCACAAAGGTGTAAGTACCATATTAAGTGGGCAAACGCAGATTGATGATTGCATTATGGAGTCGGGCATTCCGCACCTGGACTTTATTACTTCGGGGCCTGTACCTCCAAATCCTTCGGAGCTTATTTTGTTGCCGAAACTGCACGAATTGCTGGATTACCTGAAAACCAAGTACGACTATATTGTTATTGATACCCCGCCAATTGGGCTTGTAACAGATGCGTTGGAGATCCTTAAAATTTCGGATTACCCTATTTATATTTTGAGAGCTGCTTACTCTAACCGCAGCTTTGTGCATAGCATTCAAAGGATAATTACCGATAGCAAGATCAAAAACCTTTCGGTGGTGGTAAACGATTATGGCCGTGGTGCATCGGGTTATGGTTCAAGTTACGGATATAGCTATGGCAATAATTATGGTTACGGATACGGCTATGGATACGGCTACGGTTACGGTTATTTTGGAACTAAATACGGTGAGGGATATTATACTTCAGAATCGCGCAGGAAAACTACCTCGTGGCTGAAACGGATGTTTGGTGGCAAATAAAATTAAGTTGATCAAAACAGAATAAGTCTGCATGATAGTTGATGATCAATATTTAGTAGCGTTCCTCCTGCTTTTCTTTCTGATCAGCGGTTTCTTCTCTTTTTTAATAAACTGGCTTTTTCTTAAGTTTTCTTTTAACCTGGGCGCCCGGATGGAAAATGGAGTGAACCAGGTAAGGTGGAGCAGCAATGTAAAACCTGCTATTGGCGGGATTTCATTTTTTATAGTTTTCCTTATCTCTATTTCGGTTATAGGTACTCTGCCGCGCCAAACCGATTATTTGCTGGATAAACACCTGATAGGCATTATCGCCAGTACCAGCCTTGGGTTTTTGCTGGGCCTTGCGGACGATGCCTATAATACCAATCCACTGGCAAAATTCATTATCCAGCTTTCCTGCGCTTTTATTCTCATTATATCCGATGTGTACATTAAGGCTACCGGTAACGCATCGGTGGATTTTATAATTACTATAGTATGGGTAATAGGCCTTATGAACTCCATTAACATGCTGGATAACATGGATGCTATTACCTCATCCATTTCGGCCAGTATTATTATTGGGTTAATTACTGTAATAATTACAGGCCCGGTTTCGCTAAATGCCTTTTATCTGGTAATGTTGGTGGGCGTGTTGGGCTCTTTAGGCGGCTTTTTATATTTTAACTGGAATCCATCGCGCATCATTATGGGTGATACCGGCAGCCAGTTCCTCGGTGTGTTTTTAGCTTCCACCAGCATTCTTTTCTTCTGGAATTTCCGCGATAGTAGTTCAACTGATGTTATACAGTTCAGGCAGTTTGTGGTGCCGATGCTGTTTTTTATTGTGCCCCTTATTGACACCATGACGGTAACAATACGCCGCCTAATGCGCAAACAATCGCCCTTTGTTGGGGGAAAAGACCACATTACCCATCACCTCGCCTACCTTGGCCTATCAGATAAGATGGTAGCAGTTACTTTAATCGCCACTTCGCTAATTTCCCTGCCACTGGTACTGTTGTTAATACGCGGCGTTGTAGCGTGGAATTGGGTAGTAACGGTTAGCGCTTTCGGCTACTTTGCTGCAGTGTTTGTGCTTTTCCAGGTGCTTTATAATATTGGCAAAAG
>JAQBNQ010000410.1 GCA_028288545.1 Bacteroidota bacterium | reverse complement strand
CTGCTCCCTATTTTTAATAAGCTAACTCCACTTGGTGCCGGCGAACTCCGTGCATCTATCGAAAAATATTCCGGCAAAGTCAATTTTCCTTTAACCAACATTTTTATCATGGATGGCTCCAAGCGCTCTACCAAAGGCAACGCTTTTTTTAGCGGATTAGGAAGCAAAAAGAACATCGTGCTTTACGACAACCTGGTAAACGAAATGAATACAGAAGAAATAACGGCTGTACTTGCGCATGAAGTGGGCCATTACAAAAAGAACCACATTCTTCAATCCATGGCAATTTCAATCGTGCAAATGGGCATTATGTTTTTTATTTTTGGATGGCTGGCAGGAAACCCTATCATGGCAGAAGTCCTTGGCGCTAAACAGAATAGCTTCTACCTATCCCTGGTTACTTTTTCTCTGCTTTATGCCCCAATTTCTATGGTTACCGGCTTATTGATGAACCTGTTCAGCCGTAAAAACGAGTACGAAGCCGATGCTTATGCAAAAGAAACTTACGGCGCAAATCCGCTAATGACTGCCCTTAAAAAGCTTTCGGTTAACCATTTAAGCAATTTGCAGCCTCACCCGGCCTTTGTTTTCTTTAATTACTCACATCCCACGCTTTTGCAGCGGTTAAGGGCTATGAGCGCGGGGTAAAGATATTGCCTATGGAATGATAGATGCGCTACGTAATAGGCGTATGTTTTGCATTCATCGCAGCGCGATGACATATTTATAGAAAATGTAGAAGAGTATGACCGATGCCAGCGGCATCGCATGGAGGATTTACCCGTTAATGCCAAGGATTTATGCGACACCTCTGGTGTCGTTTCTTTTTCGCTTGATTGCCCTGCTATAAATATTTGATGCCGCTGGCATCAATGCAAATTCATTTGTTTGCAGTCTTATTGAGTAAACGCTACCGCTTCAATGTCTTTGGCTTTGCCTTGGCCGCTCAAACATATTCTGGCCAAACACTTTTCTTTTTTGCCTGGTAATTGCTTCAATGGGTTGAAATACTTCCTTTTCTAAGTCATCATAAGTATTACCAGCCCAATATGCAGTATGGTTTCCAGGCCCCCGGATGTTTTCAGGGAGGTACTTAATATATTCTATTGGTTCAAAATAAGATTGCAGGCCTTTTGCCAGTTTATTGTCGGTTTTGTTATCCAGTAAAGCGAATATCCCTTCCATGTCTTTCGATAAGCCGAAACCGCCACGAGCATCAATTAGAATGATTCCATCACAAGAACCTCCGTAATAAACCAATTCAACTAACGAGTCCTTTACCGTCCCCTTAAACATTTTCGTTATTTGCACAATGGCCGATGTAAATACCCGCCCCTTGTCTGGCATAAATCCTGTGGCGGATATCACTCTGCCCTCAATTACCAGGTCAGCTTTCGCTATAAAATTAATTGCTACCGAAGATTTTAGTAAAGCAATGGTATCCTGGGTCGTGTGCAAATGAGTTGTGTCCGCTGCACCCCATAAATTAATTGAAATAAGCAGGTTGATAGTAATAACAAAAACAGACGATTTCATACGGCCCATTGCATTGATTACTGTAAATATCGGACATCCAACTAAAAATTCGTCCATTTTTAGCGTCTCTGAAGGGAGATTTTGCCTGATTTTCGTAAATTTCCTCCTTACTCAGTAAACCGTTTGGATTTTAAATGCCAATCATTATATTTGCGCTCCCAAATTCAATATAATGTACGCAATAGTAGAAATTCAAGGACAACAATTTAAGGCTGAAGCCGGTAAGAAATTATACGTTCACCGTTTAGAAGGCAAGGAAGGCGACGCAGTTTCTTTCGACAGAGTGCTGCTAACCGATAATAGTGGAACTATCAGCGTTGGTAATCCTACTGTTGCAGGTGTTAAAGTAAATGCCAAAATAGTGGAGCATTTAAAGGATGACAAAGTGATCATCTACAAAAAGAAAAGAAGAAAGACTTACGAAAAGACACAAGGTCACCGTCAGTCGTTAACTCAAATTTCTATCGAGAGCATAGGATAATTTTAAATTCTGATTTCAAAAAACCATAGGTCATGGCACACAAAAAAGGTGAAGGTAAAGTAAAGAACGGTCGCGACTCGCACAGTAAGCGTCTTGGTATAAAAATATTTGGTGGCGAAGTAGCCAACCCCGGCAATATCATTTTGCGTCAGCGCGGAACCAACTATCACCCCGGCAAAGGTGTTGATATGGGTAAAGACCATACTATTTTTGCTGTGATTGAAGGATCGGTAAAATTCTCTAAGGGAAAGAACGACAGAAGGTTTGTTCATGTTGTTGCCCCGGTAGCAGTAGCTTAATAAACTAAGTTTCAAAATATACTAAGCGTAGCCTTTTGGCTGCGCTTTTTTTGTTTTATAAATCAAAATGCATAGCCACAGATTCACAGATTAAATGCAAAAAATGCAATAGAATTAATCTATGAAATCAGCCCATTTTGCGGGTGTTAAAGTTTGTGTACTTTAAGTTAAAGCAGGTCAATTACAATTTTAATGAACCCCAATTCGTTTATCTTCGTACAACTAATTTTTAACCAATGCAGCGTTTTAAGGGGAAACTTACTGGTGGTTTAGGAATTATCATTGCCCTGGCAGTGGTTTTTGCCATTTCTATTTCGGCAACTAAAACCACACCTGCCGCCAGGCCAAAGGATAATGTTAAGAATACGAATGCCATTCCGGCAACCGAAAACACCTCTCTTTACGCCAAACTACATCTAAAAGAGCTGGGTTTAGCCGAAAAAGCTTATCAATTGGCCTTAACCGGCTGGGAAAAGCTAAAGGTTAAAGGACAGATATCCAAAAACATCATCTCCATCTGCGACTTCACTCAATCATCCGGCAATAAAAGACTTTATATCATAGATCTGGCCACGGGTACCCTGTTATTCAACACTTTAGTGGCGCATGGCAAAAATACCGGCGATGAATTTGCCAGGTATTTTTCAAATCAACCCTCCTCGCTGCAAAGTAGCCTGGGCTTTTTTGTAACCGGGGAAGCCTATACAGGCAAACACGGGCTGGGAATGAGGCTTAACGGGCAGGAACCCGGTTTTAACGACAAAGCCGCCGAAAGGACCATTGTAATGCACGGAGCCGATTATGTTTGCGATGCCTTTATTGATCAATGGGGCCGTTTGGGCAGAAGTTTTGGTTGCCCTGCTGTTCCCTCCGAATTGCACGAGCAGATCATCAATACCATTAAGGACGGAAGTTGCCTTTTTATCTATTATCCGGATAAAAAGTATCTGGCTTTCTCAAAACTGATTAAGTAAATCTACGCCAACAAACGTTTCATAGTTTCGTTGTGATGACCGGTATGATAGTGGGTAAAATACAGGAATTCCTTTGCTGTCAGCAATCCAAGCAGTGGATGTGGCACCTGGTATATCTCCAAATCAGCCTCCGGCAATTGCGAGGCCCGCTCAATAAATTTTGAATGAATGGATTTGAGATTATTCATTTGCTCTGCCTGGTTGCCACTTATCTCTACCGGGCTGAAGGCGGTGGTGGTAACAACTACTTTGCCGATTTTTTCAAGATATAAACTGACTATCCCGTCATAATCCTTACTTGGCCGGTCATTCCGTCCCCATTGTTGCAGCATCAACTCAGGTTTGCCAAACAAGCTTACCAAGGGTTTAGCAGACAAAAATAAATGCTGAACATTTTCGGCGGCAGACCATTTTCCCGAGGAAGGCCTTTGAAAGAATTTTTCTTCAGAAAAAGTATCACCGGTTTTTTCAACCTCCCTAAAAATCAATGCGAGTTTTTCTATCATTTCCTTTTGTGTCATAGCTTAGTTTATAACTCTTCCAAACCATTAATGCCATCCCATATTATCTTAAAGTCTGGGGCCTGTATTTTTGCGCATTGCTTAAGTTCATGAAGCAGCGGTTCCGACTTACCTGATTGATACGAACTCCGAAGAAAAAAATTGAGATTCCTTAATTTA
>JAQBNQ010000394.1 GCA_028288545.1 Bacteroidota bacterium | reverse complement strand
CCTGATGCGCTGCTGCCGATAATGGTACCGGTAGTAACTGAGCTAAATGTACCTGCAAGTGTAAGATTATAACCATTAAGATTTAAACTGCTTCCGTTTAAAGAAAGCGCACCATCAATGGTCATGTTCGATGCAAGTGAAATGCTTCCGTTTGCAAGAATATTAAGGGTAAGGTTGTTGATCTCCGGTGCCGAAACTGCCATTGCAATGGTTCCAACGCTTCCGGTTCCGTTTACAATAATGTTAGAGGCAACGTTACCTGCAATTGAGCCGTTTGCAGCTGTGTTGATTCCACCGTTAAGGGTAAGACTGTTACCATTAAGATTTAATACACCCTGTTGCAAAGATAAAACCCCTGCCACTGCAAGACTTGCAGCCATAGTAAGCTGGCTTGATGCTGAGGCAAGATCTACTGTAACATTCTGTAAACCTGCTAAAGCTGTTTCCAAACCGATTGCTGCAGCGGTACCTGTGTACATCAGGTTAAAGTTACCTGCAAGATTCAACAGGCCGCCGCCTAAAATACTGTATGAACCACCTGCCATGTTAATGGTAGCGTTGTTCGCTAAATTAACTGCACCACCTGTGTTTAACTGAACAACACCTGCGTTCAACACAACCATGCTGGTTACATTTACTATAGCGCCAATGGCCAAAGTAGCCTGGCTGTTTGCAAATTGGCTGGCAGTGATAACCGCTGTTGTGGTTGATGTTATCAATCCACCCGCTCCAACAGTTAAATCGTTAACCGTTGTTGCACCGGTACCGGATAAGGTACCTGCTGTAATATCCAGGTTAGTTGTACCGGTTAATACACCAACAACAGATAAAGATGCATTTGCATTGTTTATGATGAGGTTGTTATCAAGGGTTACTGTAACGCCCAATGGAATAATTACGTTATCTGTTCCGGTGATATTAAATCCGGGGCCGGCCGCACCCCATGTTGTTGAACTGGACCAGTTACCACTTGTTGTAGCGGTAAAGGTAGCTGCCATTGAAGCGTAGGTTGCGCCAAACAATAATATCATTGTTAGCAGACCTGCTTTTAAAATCGGTAGAGTGTTTTTCATTTTCATGATTGGTTTTGTTGTTATAAAAAAAATGAGTGAGCATAAATATTGATGTGGCAAAAGTACATCCGCCTACAGGTGCCGCCGTTACACAATTAACTGCAACACTTACATCATTCCCACTTTAGGGGGTTGGTATATGTTATTAAAACAAAAAACCCTGCAGCTTAGCTGCAGGGTTCTCCAAATCCGATATTTATTTTAAGGTCACTAAGCGATCTTACGTCTTTCAATTGGCGTAATGATCTCCTGCGGTGCAGAGCTCATACCAAAGGCCTGGTATATTTCTTCCATCGATGAGTTCTCTTCTTTTAAGATACCCGGTAACGCATAAGCAATGCGCTCAAGTATACCATCAATATCTTTTAATGTAAGGTGATTATGCACAGTTACACGCAATCCCGAGTTTTTCATTGGCACGGCCGGGAATACGGTTGTCATACAATAGAAGCCTTCATTTTGAAGGAAAGAGGCCAGTTTATAACTCACTTCCTTTTTACCGGTAGCTACAAAGAAGATAGGAGTTAACTCGTTGCTAACAACAGGTACACCGTATTTTTTGGCCGTTTGGGTAAAGTAGAACATCCTTTCAAACAGGTTATCCTGCAGGGTGTCGATCTCGCCGCTTAAGTGAATTTTAGCCGAAGCGATGCTGGCACCTAACACGGCAGGTTGAGGCGGGCCCGAGAAAATACTTGGACCGCTGCAATTCTTTATCAAATTTTTCTGGTCCTCATCGTAAAAAGCAAGGGCTCCTCCACAGCTTCCAAACCCTTTAGCCAGGGAGGTAGTTAAAATCATGCGTGGGTGGTAAGGCATTTTGCTTAAAACGTAGCCTCTGCCATGTTTGCCCGCCCAGCTCATTCCATGGGCGTCATCTACGTACATGTGAAACTCTTCGTACTTATTCAGCAGGTCGTGTATTTCCTTTAAAGGGGCGCTATCGCCAAACATTGAATAAACGCTATCGCACATGTACCAAACGCGTTTGTAATTTTGGCGCAATATCTGGATACGTGTTTCCAGGTGGTCCATTCTGTTATGCTTGATAATTTCGGTATGAGGCCCTTCGGGCTTTACCATTTGAACGGCGTTTTTAACGCTGTTGTGCACTTGTTGATCCATAATGATGGCGTCGTTCTCGTCCATTATGGTAGGTATGGTAGCTATGTGTCCTAAACTGGTAGTTGGTGCCAAATAAGTAGGTTTGCCGTATATCTGACCTAATAAACCTTCTAATTCCTCGTACATTCCCATCGAAACCGTCATCCTGGAACTTGAAAACTGGGTTCCGTATCTTTCAACCGCGTCAATGGCGGCCTTTTTCATTGCGGGGTGGGTTTCCAGGCCTAAATAACTGCAGGAACTAAAAAACACATACTCCCTTCCGTTCACTGTGATAGTTCTGCCGTCAAAGCGCTCATCCTGGGTAGCCAGGTGATAGAAGCCCAATTCCTTTCCTTTAACAGCAAGCTGGTTGATGATTTCGTTAAATTCGTTTTTCATGGTGCCGAGGGTTTTCGTTACAAATTTGAAACAAAGTTATAATTGCTAATCAGGCCTAAGATATTACCTACATACCATCATGTCAAGGGTTTATCAAAACAATTTGCACGTTTATGCGTACAACCTTGCTGAACCAGGATTTTAAATCCTTTTTGATTTTGGGTCGCTGCTTTATAAATACTTAATTAACAAGGATGTTTGAACCTCTTATTGACACCAAATCTGGCAAAAATAATGTTATCCACAAAGCAATTAACAACACGTTAATCGCGGGTGTCTATAAAATCATGCTCTCAATATGGCTATATTTGGCAAAAAGCACAAGTCTGTATAACAAGCTACTTAATCTTTTTCGGTTAGAGGTTTACTGGAAGGAAAGAATTATCGGTGTACTTGGGCTGGGAATGTACTTTTTCGGCAACCTCATTGAAATCCTTTCTTCGCCAACCCACACTACTACCGATCCTCCTGCAATATGGATGACCGGTACGTTTCTCAGCATCGCCCTGATTTGGGTGTCATTAAGCCGTTTTAAAGAAAACACTTCCACACTTTTTAAGATATTCATCTACTTCGTCAACTTTAATGTAATTATCGGATATGGAAGCAGTACCCATGGTGCTGTAGATAACCAGGCATTTTATCTCTTTATCAGCTACGCCATTTTTATCGTTACCAGCCAAATGCTGGAGTCGCGAAAGGAAATGCTGGCCATGACAGTATTTGAGATTGCCATGTTTGCCGGGATCATTTACCTGAACCGCGATGCGAAACCCCTGCTATTGCAGCCTACGCAAATGCTGATGTTTACTTTTGTAATGGTGGGTAACATTATTATCGGGGTACAACGTATGAGGCTGACCCAAATATCGGGCGATAGTTCCATCCAGTTTAAAGCCATTAGCGAAAACGCCCGCGATATTCAATGTATCGTAAACAGTGATTTTAATTTTATGTACATCAATCCTGCCGTAAAGGAAATTACAGGATTCAATTTTTCGGAACTGGGCGGAAAGAAATTTTTAACCCTGGTTGCTGTTGAAGACCAACAAGCCGTATTGAACGCCCTTGATAAAGTAAAGCAAAGCCCCGAAACAAAACAAAGCGTTGAGTACCGTATAAAAACGATGGATGACGCTTTTATTTGGGTGGAAAGTATTTTTAGCGGATTTAAATTAAGTGCTAAAGGAAGAGCGGATCTGATATTTGCCGAAACCCGGAACATTGAAACCCGCAAAAAACTGGAACACGAAATTCAACAGCAATTGCATGTAGAAGAAATGCTTATAAAGCACTCCAACCAGTTTATTAATGTGGGCCGTACCGAAATTCAACATGGCATTGACATAGCACTGGGCGAATTTGGAACCATGCTGGGTGCCGATGCTGTAATGGTTTACAGAATGCACGGCAAGTTGCAGGACGAGTTCCGCTCCACCAACCAGTGGACCGATCCTAAAAGCGCGGGGGTACTTAAAAACTTTAACCAGGGTATAAAGATCAATCAGCAACTGGTAGCCTTTTTAAGATCATTAAGGGGAGAG
>JAQBNQ010000375.1 GCA_028288545.1 Bacteroidota bacterium | reverse complement strand
ACCAATTTCTTCCGCCATCCCTGGCCTTGGCAACACTGCCGGAAGTTTAATCACCTCGCTTCCCTCATTTTTTATTTCTTTTTTCAAGCCTCGCCTTCGTCATTCTTTCTCTTAGTCCGCCCTCATTTACAAATGCCTTCTCCAATGTTTTTATCTGCTGGCTTAAAAGATAGCTCACAATTTTTATCAGGCTAATCATGGAGTTGGCACAAATTTCGGGCTCCGGGTTTTCTATAGCCTTTATATAAGTTTGGTAATTGGCATTGGGTGTCCGGTTCAACTCCCTAAAACGAATTACCAGGCGATGGTCCTTCTCCCATATTTTTAGTTTGTTCGTCCTTAAAAAATCCTCGTAGTCAATTAAAAGCTCTTCCAGGCTGGCGCGGGCAACATTGGTTAGCTTTATTTCAGTTTCCTTACTGGTGCCTGAGGCCATACTTGCCTCGGCAATATTTTGTTTGCCCGAACGGGCCGCCTGCACCATTTGATCGGTTGTGCGGTCGTATTTTTTAAAAAATCTGTTGGTAAAGTATACTGTGCCATCATAAATAACCTCAGCCTTTTGGAAAGTTATCAGGTTGCGGTAACCGCCATGCAGGGGTATAAAGCCTTCGTTGTTATCTTTGTTGTTATTCATTTTATTTTGCCCTTCTGGGGACTTTGGGGACTTGTGCGACCCTCAGTTTCTAACCTCCCCGTTGTCCCGAGTGTCCCAAAAGTCCCATAATTATTTGATATTATACCACTGGCCACCGTGCAGGGTATAAAACCTTCGTTGTTATTTTTGTTGTTATCCATTTTGTATTCGCCCTTCTGGCGACTAAGGAACTCATGCGACCCTCATTTTTCCCATTCTCTGTCGTCGCCCAGTGTCCCAAAAGTCCTATAATTATTTGGTATTATGCTACTGCACCACTGTTGGAGAGTCTGAGCCTAGTTAACTTCGGACGACCATCTACCACACTTCAAAACTAAGCTACCACAACAAATCAATTTTCAATAAGCCTTTTCACAAACCTGCCTGCTTGGTTTCAGACTTGCCGACAGTAGAGAGATATAATGCACAGTGGGAGAAATTACCGGCTTCCTGTAAAACTGTCGATCTTGGTTGCGACGTGAAAGAAGTAATAAGAATATGTTAGATGCTGGAAGGTAGAATCAAATAGAATTCTCTGCTGTTCATAAGCACTTCCTCCTTCATAATGTCCGTAGAAATAAGATGTGTTGCTCAGCGCATACATTTCTCCGGATGAAGAACCTGGGAATGTAGCTGATATGGTGCCATCGCTGTTGCTCACAATATTCATTGTACCAGTGTAGGTTGTATCAGTGTTATACGGAGGTTGTGGAACTCTATAGGTGGAGCGAAATACCCCTGTCCATTGTCCGTTTACGTTACTTCGCTGATCATTGATGGTGAAACTCCTGGTCGCAGATGTAGCCGGATGGGAACCTGAGGCTAAAACCCTCCAATAATATGTTGCACCTAAAGAATAATTTGAAGCACACGATTGAATACAAACGGAACCGGGTATTGTATCGGCAGAATAATAGTTCATTGAATGAATGGTGACCGAATCAACAATTGTATAAAACTGGTCAGAGGCAATTTCAATCAGAAAGTTATCACCCGCAGGCCCGGACCAACTGAAATTCAAACTATTTATATTGACACGAGCGTTATCTGCTGGTGTTATTAGATCAATATCAATAGGATTACCAGCTTGCTTTTTGCAATTTCCGAAAAAAATGACCGAAAGCACTAAGAGGTATTTTAACCAATTTTTCACGGTTAGCAAGATGGCAAATGTTCCTAAATTATACAAATAAATATTATGTAAAAATGACAGGCATTGCAAATTCCCCTGGCCCTAGTCTGTAGCGGGGGCAGTGGGGCTGTGACTAAGGCCGACCATCTGCCAACTCACTTCAACATTAAACTACCACAACAAATCAATTTTTAATAAATATTTTTAACTGCCGGAATCTTAACTACAGCAAAAACACCAACAAAAACGAAAGCTTTATAAATTAGCTGTGCAAAAGTTCTATTATGGCTTCAATACATTGCCCGGAATGCGGTAAAGAGGTTAGTGATAGTGCGGGATCATGCCCCTCTGCGGATTTGACGTGCATGATAGTGCACTCAGCAGGGAATATGAAACTGAAAGAAAGACATACGAAAGAATACGCAATATTTTGCTTGCCCGAACGGGCCGCCTGCACCATTTGATCGGTTGTGCGGTCGTATTTTTTAAAAAATCTGTTGGTAAAGTATACCGTGCCATCATAAATAACCTCAGCCTTTTGGAAAGTTATCAGGTTCCGGTAACCGCCATGCAGGGGTATAAAACCTTCGTTGTTATTTTTGTTGTTATTCATTTTGCTTTGCCCTTCTGGCGACTTTGGGGACTCGTGCGACCCTCAGTTTCTTCCATTCCCCACCGTCACCAGTGTCCCAAAAGTCCCATAATTATTTGACATTATACTACTGCTCTGACTTATCCGCACTTCAATTTTTCATAAGCCCAAAAGCGGTTAAGCAAAAGTTTTCCTGTCTCTTAAAAAATTGGTAATTTCAACAACAGAAGTAATTCCTGTTTTTTAAAACAAACGTCAGGCTTATGAAACTAACTAATACTCCCCTCGCCTTTGTATTTTGTTTATTATTTGTGCAGCTATGCCGGGCCCAGGTAGCCACGCCGCCTGAAACCAATTTGACCACCAGCGCCACTATAACCGTAGGTGGCAACGCCGTAAGTATAAGTGCCAATGGCTATAGCGAAGTTATAAACGTAATGAACGAATGGACTTCGGTGCCAACCAAGACGTATACAGGATATATAAATGGCGGTAATATTGTGTCCATTAGCCCCAAGCCTGGTGCGGGTCACGAAAATCAATATTATGTTTTGTTTACCAGGGGTGAAATAGCGCTACACACAGTTACAATTGTAAACAACACCATCCATGTATCGGGTAAGTTATTGGGCAGATGGAACCTGGCCGTAAACTCTACCGGTTTCAAAAAAATTGCAGGCGATGCGCTTTACGTGCTTAACAACGGAATTGTCGGCGAAACTATTGATAGCACCGCCACCTGGACCTACGATACCACCGGTGCCCCCAATATACTCGACTTTGCTATGGATACTGCACAGGGTTTATATGCTGTGGGTAGCACCGGTAAGTTATTTTACCAGCCGGCTATAGGCACATCATGGTCGCAGCTTTCGGGGTTCCCTTCCGGTCAAAGTCCGCAGTCTGTTTATGTTGACAGGCGCAACCGGGTATTTGTGGGCACCAACGCCAATGGCGTTTATTACAGCACCAACGCTGGTAGCAGCTTTACGCAGGGCAACACCGGCCTTGGCAGCCAGCAGTGCCGAAGAATGTGCGATGATATTTTTGGCAATGTGTATATGATAAATAACGGTGGCACTGAAATGTACCGGAGCAGCGATGGCGGCAATAGCTGGGTGCGTATAGATACTGCTATTACCAACCGTTTTGCGCCGGCGCAGGGCTTTCCGGTATTTATCAACGATGTGCGGGGCGACTCAGTATTGCAGGTGGCAAGCGCTGCGGGCCGCTTTTTCACCCGCGACCAGGGCACTACCTGGGTAATGGATAACTCGGGCCTTCGTGAAACATATTTAAATGGTTTTTATAAAACCGGTACCGGCAGGTTGGTTGAAACAAGCAACAACGGTGTGTTCTACCTTGATGCCGGAAACAATAACTGGCAAAGGCCGTTGCCAACAGATGGCTACGCAAGTGCCGGCCGCCTATATGCCGATACCATCGGTAATATTTATGTAACCGCCGTTAATGCTAATAGCGCCGCGCAAATTATGAAGAGCAACGACAACGGCACCACCTGGCAACCGGATACCCTTGGCCTGTACCAGATAACAGCAAACGCAGGTGGATACTATGTTGATGAAGCAGGCAACCAGCACCTTGCAAATGATAATTACAGCACCGGTGCCACTTGCTATACCAAAGCCCCCGGCGCATCTTTTGTGCCCGATACTCTGGGCATTGGTATACCCCACCACTTGTACGATAACATTAACGCCTTCGGCACCGACCGTGCAGGGTATCTTTATCTCAGCGGTACCTTCACCGGCACCCCCAATGTTTGGCGGCGACCTGTAGCCGGTGGCACCTGGGTGCCCGATACCGCCGGCATAGGCACCAACACGTTTTTGGGTATGATAAGCGACCACAACCACACCGTAATAGGCAGCCCTATGATCAGCCACAGCGGTATTTGGTACCGCAACAACAGCGGCGTTTGGACCTCCATAACAACCCCATCAGTTATATCAGCTTTTGCCAATGTAACCGCTATGGCTGCCGATAACAGCGGTGGACTGCTGGTAGCGTTTAGTGCTTACGATTTTTCAAGCAACAGTTCCTTAAGCCAGGGCATCTTCTGTACACATGATTACGGCGCTACCTGGAACCACGTAGGCCTTGATAGTTTCTACATCACCCAACTGGTAAACAATGGCGATAGCACCTACGCACTTGCCCAGGGCGGTGGCATTTTCGCCCTTACCTGCGCGGGCGTTGTTGGTGATATAACTACCGGTATAGCACAATCAGAACCGGTACCGGTTAATCAACTTACGCTATACCCCAACCCAACATCGGGCACTTGCCATATGCGTGTAAACGAGGCTTTCGCGGCGCAAAGCCTGCTGGCCATTTATGATATTACCGGAAAAATGCTGTTCCAATTACCGGTGCCAGAGGGCGCTAAAGAAATGAGTTTTGATACGCACAACATTCCTTCGGGCATTTACTTCTGTGTGCTTAAAAGCAATAACGCCTCTGTAGCGGTTAAAAAACTAGTGGTAAAGAAATAGGTTAATGAGGAAGTGATTTAGTTTATTATGGGTTTTCACCGATTTTTATGTGGCGATTAGCGGCCATTGGGCTTTGGTAGGTCGGCACGGTTTAGGATTGTGAAAATGTAAACCTTTACATGGGCAGCAAAATTTTATTACAACCCGCTAAAAATAAAGCAGATGATAGATCGAAACCACCCGGCATTTAAAAAAGAAGCCGAGCCATTTTATAGTATCATTATGCAAGGCCTGAAGGGCCAGGTTGACGGCGAACATTTTTGGGATGCCGTTGACCCGAACGCAGTGTTTGAATTCACATACAATTTTCCCGGGTTTGCGAACAAAATAACCGGACGTAAAAAATACATGGATTGGTTTGGCGGTTATAGTATGAAACTCCATTCAGCCGATAACCTTATCGTGCATCAATCAACCGTGCCTGGGGTAATAATTTTAGAATACGAGGTGCATGGTCTTACCCCCGCGGACAAGCCATATAGTAACAGGTTTTGTTCGATAATAACCATTAAGGATAGAAAAATTGTGCACTGGCGCGACTACATGGATTCGTTGGCGGTAATTTCGGCTTTGAACGGCGATTAAGCGCCTCTTTTTAAATCCTGAATTTCCTTCTACTTTAACATGCTAAAGCTTAACAGGATTTGAATAAAAAATAAACCACTCAATATGTTTACAGACGAGCAACTTGGTACCATCAATAATATCCGCGCCAAAACCCTCAAGCACCTATATCTATGGACAGCGGGTAATTCTGAATATGAACTGAACGCAAACTCCAATGATGAACGTGTTTCCATTTCAAAAAATTTCGGGCAGGGTCCAGATAGACCGGTAGCAACAATAAAGGTTTCCATTGTAAGTAAAAGTAACGGAGCCGAAGTTCTTATTAGCGCCACCAATGCCGGTGATAAGCATGAAGATTATGATAAATTATATCAACTGTTTGATTATGTAAATGAGTTTGCCAAAGGCCTGGACAAATTCTTAGATGGTGTAATGAACGAATAAGCGGAGGTAACAGGCTCCTTAACTAAGCGGCAATGACCCGGTTAAGCGAGTAGTGTTCAAATTTTTGCAACACAAGGTCGTTAATGCGTGTTTTTTCATCCTCGCCCAAGCCATGCTCCAGGATATGAATATCCATTTCTGCTTCAACTTCAAATCCGCTTCCTCCCATAATGTCAACAATGATGTTGTAAGTCCTGCCTTCAAAAATTACCGAACAATATTCGGTGACGGTAAACTCAAATGGCAACTTGTTTTGAAATGTTAGTTCCATAGGTGGGTGTTTTATGGTTAATTAATAATTTAATATCAAACAGACGCTAACATAAAAATGGCACAATATTGTTGCCCCAAAGGTCATATTTCGTAAGCAGCCTTAAAAAGGGAGTAAGTGTTCCAAAATCCGGTGCAAGTGGGTTTGCTAACCCGACTCTAATTCTTGTCGCAGCTATCCAAAAACGCAGCCAACACATGGTTGTGTTGTTCGGGGTTGTCCTGCATGGTTAAGTGGCCGGCGTTTTTGATGATGGCCAGTTGGGCGCCGGGTGTAAGGCTTTGATAAAGTTTTGTGGTTTCGGGGTTGGCCTCGTCGTTATCGCCTACTATGTAAAGCACCGGTAGTTTTAACTTGCCCAAATCAGGTGTGCGGTCGTAATTTTTTATGGTACCGGTAATAGTAAACTCGCTGGGGCCCTCCATATACAGGTATACATTGGCGCCTATCTGGCTAAAGGCGCTGTCAACATCGGCGCTCCAGGGCACTTTGCGGGCTACATATTTTTCGTAGTAAACTTTCATAGCCCGCTGGTAATCGCGGCTGTCGTATGTTTTATTTGCCTCGTTTACTTTTATTATTTCCTGCAGGGAATCGGGTAGCGTGGCTATTTGTTTTTGCGCGTCCTCCATCCATTTCGGTATACTTAAGGCAGAGCTACTTAATATCAGGGCCTTAATGCCTTCGGGGTGTGCCAGATAGAAATCGGTACCCAACATGGTACCCCAACTTTGGCCGTACAGGTAGTAATCTTTCAATCCCAGCGAGTCGCGCAACGCTTTCACTTCCTCAATGTAACTATCCATTGTCATTAAAGTAGTATCAGTGATCCTGCCGCTGCGGCCACAACCCAGTTGATCGAAAAATATTACGGGGCGGTCTTTACCCAATTCGGCGATGGGGTTCAAATAATAGCTGGGTACACCGGGGCCGCCATGCAGCAGCAGCAAAGGTGTTTTATTACCGGTCCCTACAATGTTATACCATATCCTGCCTCCTTTAACTTGTATGTAACCCTGGCCGGGTGTTAGTTTTTTGCCGGAGTTATTGTTGCAGGCGGTAAACAATAACGCGGCAATAATAGCTGTGCATAACAGGATAACTTTTTTCATTGATTTAGCTTTGGTTTCAAATATAATAAACAGGCAGAATAATTGTTTTAATTGCATTTGGCATTTGATTAATAAACAATACCGGACACTGGTGATGCAACCCTTTAACCGGAATGTATCACTATATCTATTATATTATAAAAACATGAAAAAAACTCTCCTTGTTGTCATCGGCCTGTTTTGTTTTTTCATAAATGCTGCGCTTGCACAGAGTCTAAACTGGCAATGGGCCAAAGGAAGCACCGGCAACGAAATTGAGGTTACCAGTGTGGCCACTGATAATGCAGGCAATGCTATAATAGGAGGCTTTTCTACTATGACTGATAGTTTTGTATTTGCGCCATACGTTCTGCACCCATCCGGCCCTTACACCCAATTTTTAGTAAAATATTCTCCATCGGGCCAGGTGCTCTGGGTTTACCGTTTCCCTATACCAGGCGTGGATGCCATTACTAAAGTAACTACTGATTTAAACAACAATATTTACAGCACCGGTGCCAGTGCCACCGGTACTTTTTATATGATGAAGGTTAGCGCCAGCGGCAACCTTATGTGGCTCGACTCGTCTGTAGCCACCAATTTGTATGAAGGCTGCGCCGCGACTGATATTACTACCGATAATGCCGGCAACGTTTATTTCACCGGCTCTTTTGAAGGTACTCAAAGAGTTTTTGGTCATGATACATTACTTGGCGCTTTTAGCCCCTTTAGCCCTTTTAATCATTACTTTCTTGTAAAGTATACTGCATCCGGTGTTGAGGAATGGGCTAAAACGTCCGCTCCTGAAAACAACGGCTACCCCGGTTCAGCAAAGGGTACTGCCCTGGCAATGGATAGAAGCAACAAACTGCTTGTAGGCGGCAACTTTGGCGGCGACTCAATTGCTTTCGGCACCGTTCTTACTAACGGCCCCAACTTTGGCACACGGTATTCGGGGGCCAATAGCTTTGTAACAAAATATGATACAGCGGGCAACGCGCTTTGGGCCCGCACATTAAGCGGCTATAATACCACCTTAACGGACCTCTGTACCGACCAGGAGGGCAATGTATATGCTTATGGAGCTTTCGACGATTCTTTATTTATTGGCGACTCGTTGCTGATACAGCGGCCCAATGGCAGTTATAATATTTTCGTACTAAAGTTTGATCCTCTGGGCAACGTATTGTGGTACCTGGCCTCCACCTCTGTTGCTAATGCCACCGGACAAATATTAACTTTTACTATTACTACTGATAAGAACGATCATGTCTTTATTTCGGGTGGAACATTTGATACCTTCTCCTGGACCACCGATAGCATTTTCTACAGCTATCATCCCACCGGAGGGCTTAATGACCATGCCTTCATACTTATGCTCAATGCAGCGGGAC
>JAQBNQ010000338.1 GCA_028288545.1 Bacteroidota bacterium | reverse complement strand
TGGCGTTAAACAGCTTACTTTAAATGATAGTTATATTCGCAGCATGAAGTGGATGCTTGGTCTTTTATTTTGTTGCTCAGCGCTCAGTTTGTTTTCGCAATCTGATACGGTGGTCATTAAAATTACCGTTACCGATAGTTACACAAAAAAACCAATGGCCGGTGTAAGTATCATCGACCAAAAATCCAGCATCACTTTTGCCACCGATGCAAAAGGCTACGTACAGGACAACATTCACAAAGGCGATATTCTTTTTCTCTTCTACCCCGGCTACAAAACAATGCAATTCACAGTGGCTGATTCTGCATTAAAACAACAATACACCCTGCACTTTCAAATGGAACCTCTTTCAACAGGATTGAACCAGGGCGTAACTATCAGGGGAGCGAAATCACTGCCTAAAATAGAAGAGGAGAGAAGAAAGCTGGGCCAAACACCAAAGGAACTGCAACGACCGGAAATAAATCCCTTTACTAGCCCCATCAGTGCTTTGTACGAAATATTAAGCGCCCGTGCTAAAGAGCGGGAAAAACTGAAAAAACAAATAGTGGAAGATGACCGCCGCAAAATCTTTAAAGAGTTGCTGGACTACTACAACGAAAACCACCTTATTGATCTGCCCAAAGATCATTACGAGGACTTTATCAACTACTGCAACCTGCCACTCGATTTCTTAAAATACAACACCGATTACGAGATCACAAAAACGGTAGTCACCCTCTTCGGAAAATACTCCCGCGTTAGCGGACTGGTAAAGTAGTTCCTGTTAACTCAATACAATAGAACGCTGATATATTATGATAGTTATGATAAAATTATGATCATACAATAGTATTTGTTACTCTGTATTTATCATAATTGATCATAAAAAATCATCTTCATCAGCGTTCTATCTGTATTTGTATTTCGGCTATAAGAAGCTATCCAATGCCAAAACATAACTCTCCATTCCAAACCCTGCAACAATTCCTTTACACACCCCGCTTATCAAAGAGGTATGACGGAATTCCTCCCGGCTATAAGGGTTGGTAATATGAACTTCTATCACCGGCGAGTTCACCGCTGCCACAGCATCGCGTATGGCAACGCTGGTATGAGTATAACCACCGGCATTCAAAATAATGCCCTGGTAAGTAAAACCTACTTCCTGTATTTTGTCAATCAGTTCGCCCTCAACATTGCTTTGAAAATGCACCAGTTCAAAATCGGCGCTGTAAACGTCTTTTACCTCGCTAAAGAACTCGTCAAATGAAAGATCGCCGTATATATCCGGTTCGCGTCTGCCCAGTAAGTTGAGGTTGGGGCCATTAATGATTATCACTTTCTTTTTACTCATATTCAAAACTGCAAAAAAATCCTTTCACAAAAGCGTAAAGCCGCTAAGAAAAAACGCAATTTGCAGAATACATTGTGTTACATACCGGAATAAATAATGAACTGGCAGTCATATATTAAAGGTTTTAAGAGCTACCTGCAACTGGAAAAATCTCTTTCCGGTAACTCGGTGGAAGCCTATTTGCGCGATGTGGGCAAATTGGTTAACTATTTGGAGGTAGCTAAACTTAACCTGAACGTTGAAGATGTTACCCTGGAACATCTGGAAGGTTTCGTAAAATCCATTCACGAATTTGGTTTTGATGCCCACTCACAGGCACGTATAATTTCGGGCATCAGGGCATTTTATAAATACCTGATGGTGGAGGATGTGCTGTCAAACAACCCCGCCGAACTATTAGAAGCCCCCAAAATGTCGCGCAAGTTACCGGACACCCTTTCGCTACAGGAAATAAATGCCCTCATAGATTCAATTGACATGAGTACTCCCGAAGGAACGCGCAACCGGGCCATGCTGGAGGTGCTGTATGGCTGCGGCTTACGCGTAACCGAATTGGTTACCCTTAAAATATCTAACCTGTTTTTGGACGTGGAATTTATTAAGGTAATTGGTAAAGGAGACAAGGAACGGTTGGTTCCCATAGGTTCTCAGGCCATTAAGTTTATAAAGATGTACAAGGATACGGTGCGGGTTCATACACCGGTGCAAAAAGGAGAGGAAGACTTTTTGTTTTTAAACCGTCGTGGTAAACATCTTACCCGGATGTATGTTTTCACCGTTATTAAAGATTGCGCAGCCAAGGTAGGCTTACAAAAAATAATTTCTCCTCACACATTCCGTCATTCATTTGCCACGCACTTAATTGAAGGCGGGGCCGACCTAAGGGCCGTACAGGAAATGCTGGGCCACGCCTCCATCACCACCACCGAAATATACACCCACCTCGATCGTGATTTTTTACGAAGTACTATTATGCAATTCCACCCCCGGTACAAATAAGTGCGTCACTTAACTACTTAGTAGGATGTAAAGGGTATATATAAAAACTGCTTTCCTGCCCGGTCTCCCGCTTAATCCAGCGGAACACTATAAATTACTCCCTCAAGTAATGCCGGTACAAATAGAGTTTTCGAAGCCTCATCAATAAATATTCCACCGGGTCCTCCAATAGCCTCGCAGGGAACATTTTTAATAGCATGGGTATTCAGGTCCATGTACCGGATAACTCCTTTTTTCTCGGCCGTATCCACCCAGTCGCAGTAATAAAGTTTGTTGTTGTAAACAGCGCATCCTGCAAGATAGCCCAGGTCATCGCCTAGCTTTTCGGCAGTAAGAGTCTGCGTATTAATTTTCCATATTTCGCCATTGGCAATATTGGCTTCACCCCAACCAACACAGTACAGAAATTTTTTGTCCTTATCAAAACACAAGGCCTTTGCTCCTTTAATTTTCGCAACCGGCACTTTTTGGTAAGCCTTTGTATTTATGTTGATCTTAAAAAGACAGTTCTTATCAGTAGAAGCAACAAACAAAACAGAATCGTTCAGCGATACTATGCCGCCAAGCGAATGCGTTTCCTTACTTAAGTCAAGGTAAAAAAAACGGCTGTTATAGATCAGTTCGTAAGCGTATATCCTGTCAATATCCGCAATGGCTATCGACTTTCGCATCATCATAAAACCACCGGCATTACTTTTATAATTGAATGTGCAAATACCGGTGGGCGCATTAATTGGAGTATTTCCCACTCCGCCCACAACATTTTTATTCTGAATTTCCTGCTTAACATTCAGCGAAACAACAGCCCCATCGCCATCCTTTGCAGCCATGTCCACTTTCTTACCAATATCTGTAATGTATAAAGAACCATTAACCGCGCATATTGCAGAGGGATGTGAAAAGCCTTTTATTTTTTCAATTGATCTGTCTGTAACAGCAGATAGTAATAGGAGGGAGCAGAAACAAATCAGGTAAACACACCCACGCACTTTAATCATTCGTGCTTTTTTATGTACCTGGATATTACCGCATTCTCTTCCGCCGACTTTCCGTTTAAGGAAACCGGCATAAAACAATACTCTACTTTACCGTTGGAGTATATCTGCGCCGGAAATTTTTGATGATTTCCTTTTTTAGAAACCAGGAAGGGGAGCAAATATCTTGTCTCGGTTTTTTTGTAGCCCGAATCAATTAAAGTAGTTTGCATATGTGCAGCAATCTTGCTTTCTACATCAGTGGCACACATATCGCAGGTGCTGTCGGTGCCTGAAAAGTAGAACAACAATTTGCGTCCATCACATTTAAACGCAAGCATCTTATCATAATTCCCTTCCTTATCGCACGACTTTGCAAACTCCGTAATCTGCGCCTTCGTCTGACCCAAAAAGCCCTGGCTGTAACCGGAGTAACTCAAAAATAAAAAGAGGATAAAAAATAAACGACCCATAATTTCTGTTGGCCAAAAGTAATTTTAATTGTATTTCCAATCTAACTGCGTTGTTATAAAAACGCAGTTACGCCGGGTTTATTCTCATCTACTCTCATTTTGCAATCGTTTGCGAAGAATGAAAAACAGAAATAAAAATCCTTTTCATCTTTACCGTACTAACCCATAATTAACCCAACCCATGCTTATTGGCCCCGCTACCCTCCGCGGGTTGCCAATAATATTCAATCCTCAACTTCCTACCTTCTTTTCAGGTACCAGCTATTTTATCGCCCCTCTCTTTCCCAGTTCAACAACTTCCAGGTTCTCTATCTTCTTATTATTCAAAGTAAACCGCAACACCGTTTTCATTGAATGAAACCCATGTACACCCGCCGCACCGGGATTCATCACAACCATATTATTGTATTTAGGGTCCCGCATCACTTTTAAAATATGCGAGTGTCCGCAAATAAATATGTCGGGTTTTACCTCTTCAATTTTCTTTCTCGCCTTAGGGTCATAATTGCCGGGATAACCACCTATATGCGTTATCAGTATTTTAAACCCCTCGCGTTCCAGTTCAAGATTAAGCGGATACTCTGCCCTTATATTTTTATCATCAATGTTTCCATACACAGCATAAAAGGGTTTAATTTTTTTCAGTTCATCGCAAAGTTCAATCGTTCCTAAATCGCCACCGTGCCATATCTCATCCACGTCCTTGAATACCTCAAACACCTGCGGGTCCAGGAAACTATGCGTATCGCTAATCAGGCCGATCTTCAGCATTTAATTAATTTTTGTAAGCAACTTTGCGTTCGTGGGCTTTAATCAGCCAGTAATACCAGGCCACCCCAATAATATAAAACCCAACCGTAATAAAAATGATGTTTGCGTAAGCAACATTCGCCTCCCGCAGCATCGAAAATATTTTAGCACTTGCAAACCAGCAACCGCTCCATATAGCAGCATTAAAGGCAGATATCATTTCGCGGTTTTTCTCGCCCACATAATTCAGCGTTAACTCAGAGGTCATCGGCCCCGCCATACTCATCAACGGTTGACGGACAATAAACGCCGCTACGGCAACAATAATTCCGGCGGGCATATTTTTATACCACTCCGTGGTACCTAGTGTAAAAAGTAAAACAATGGCAATACTCTGCACAAGGGTAATCGCCACCTGGTATCCGAATTTTCTTTTCATCTCCGGCGCAAAAAAGGCACCTATCACTACCAGGCTAAAAGCAATCGAGTTCATTAAAGAAAAATGCTCGGCCCCCATACCATGTACATTCTTAAAAAACAGGTTGACGAACGGAATGGTAAATCCGGCTCCAAACGCAATCAAAAAGGTAGGCACCACGGCATGTAATATCAAATTCCAATCATAGTCGCTGTGCAGGTTGGCCAGGGGAATGGAGGTGCCAACGTTCTCCTCATCCGGTAGTAACCGCGCAAAATACACACCCAAAAAACCCAGTGTCGAATAAATGATCAGCATCACCTCTGTATTAAAAAATCTGCTTACCAGTGGCAGCAAATAGCTAAACAGTCCCGCTATAATGATGGTAAGGTTACCGGCAGAAAAGAACAAGGCAATAGATTCTGTTTCATGATCCTTATTTCCGTTTAAAAGCACATAAGGCAAAACCAATATCTGCACCAGCGAAAACGCAACACCCCAAAACGCCATCAGCGTTCGTATCAACTCCGTATTGTGCGAGTGGATCCCCCAAATTAAAAGCAGCGCAACTATAGGCGAAGCAATGGCCCCCGTAACAATAAATGGTTTAAGCCGCTTTCCCTTTATCAGCAAGGCCAGTGGCAAAGCGCAAAGTAAAACCGTAAGGTAACGGTTACCCACCATGCTGGTTATCTCATAATCCTTAAACCCATGATCCAGCATTTGGTAATTGAGCAAAAGCGTAAAGGCCGAGTTGATGAGCTGTATAAACACATCCACCATCATCAGGTTAATGATAGTACGATGAATAGCAAAATATTTAGACGCAATATGCCTCATAGTCCCGGAGGTACGAAACTATAAAGTTGGTTGCAATCTTTAAGAAGATTTTTGCCCGCACAAATGATTTGCGATTAGCGATGAACGATTTTAGATTAACGAAGTAAAGGCACCTCTAACATCAACTTCGCAATTAAGACGCGGATTTTGTATTCACTTCAATATTCTACATTCGTTAATCGTTAATCTTAAATCGTATTTACTTACCTGGGATCCCCATCCTTCGGCAACTCCGGCTGGTGCTTAGGTGGCCCGAATAGCGGCACCGGTATCGGCGGATTATCATCCTCATTAATAGCAAAGGTGAAAACCTTCTCAACCCAGTTCCAATGATTATTCTTCCATAAAAAACCCTCATAGGTTCCATCGGGCACATAAGTAAAGGTGGCGCCTTTAGCGCGGTCGCTGGGCGGAGCCACATGATCAAACACTATCATCTCCATTTGCCGGTCGTAATTTAAAACTGTAGAGGCCGTGTATTTATACTCAATAAAAAAGCGATTTAGCGTATCATTCAGTTTTATCAGGCTGCTGTCGTTATACTTAAAATAAAACATAGGCGCTCCAAACTTTGGTTTGCCCTTGGCATCAAAGGTCATTATGTCAATTACCTTTCTGCGTGTTAAAGCATCAGCTGCTTCATAACCAAACATAGTGTACACGGCTTTGCTGTTCACCTGCTTTTCAATAATGTTATAATACAAACAGCCATACCAGTTTTCGTTACTGGTTATTAACTGCGATTGATACTGCATTGTATCGCGCATATCGTGCAACGGAAATATCTTCATTTTGCTGCTCCTCATCTGTATCACCCCGTAATACCTGAAATGCCCATGCGGCAAAACCAATTGCCAGGTAAGTATTCTAAACGAACTATCTTTTGGGTAAACTTTCGAAATTGTTTCCAGCGAATCGAACGGATAGTAAAACGAGTTATCCAGTCTAAGCGCCGCTACCAACTTCGGAATAAATGCATAACAACTTTCCTTGCGCTTAGCCAACAAAGTATCAAACACTAAACTATTCGATAAAGAATGCAGCGTATCCTCCAGCAACTTCATTTTTACAAGATCGGATTTGGATAGGGTAGGAGTAGCCACAACAGGTTTAACCTGCACAGGCGGCGCCTTCATCTTCTGCGAAAAAGACGAAACAGAAGCAAGTAAAAGGAGAACTACAGAAAAGAAGTTTTTCATTGACTTAAAACGGAAAATTGCCCTTGATTATTGTAGCTGAAAATGAATCGCAATTATATTATCATCATTAATAATGAAAATAATGATAATCAGCGTTCTATTGTATTGGATTTAAACCCGCTCAATAACCACAGCACTTGCTCCCCCACCGCCATTACATATACCGGCACAGCCATACTTACCGCCCTTGTGCGTTAAAACCGAAATAAGCGTACAAATAATACGTGCACCACTGGCACCTACCGGGTGACCTAAAGATACTGCCCCGCCAAACACATTCACCTTTGCAGGGTCAAGGCCCAGCAGCTTGGTGTTAGCCATGGTTACGTTGGCGAAGGCTTCATTTATTTCAAAGTAATCGATGTTCTTTATTTCAATACCGGCTTTTGCAGCAGCTTTAGGCATGGCAATAGAAGGTGAAGTTGTAAAATCATCAGGGGCCTGTTCTGCATCACCGTAACCTATCAGTTTGGCAATTGGCTTTAAACCAAGCTCCTTCATTTTTTGGCCGCTCATTAAAACTACCGCTGCTGCCCCGTCATTTATTTTGGAAGCATTCACTGCGGTTACAGTTCCATCTTTACTAAAAGCAGGTTTTAAACCCGCCACTTTTTCGGGTTTAAGTTTTTTATACTCCTCATCCTCCTTTACAAAAGTCGACTCACCACGACCTGCTATTTCCACATCAAATAATTCATCCTTAAACCATCCATTCTTATGCGCTTCAGCAGCGCGGCGGTACGATTCAACAGCAAATGCATCCTGCTCCTCGCGGCTAAAACCGAATTTTTTCGCACAGCGGTCGCCGCTGTTACCCATCATTTCCTTGTTGTATGGATCCTGTAAAGCGTCGCGAACTATCGCATCTACAAACTCGCCATTGCCGTAACGGTAACCGTTTCTTCCCTGCGCAACCATGTAAGGAGCGTTGGTCATACTTTCCATTCCACCTGCCACTACAATATGTTTATCGCCCAGCATGATGGATTGAGCACCATAAATAATAGCCTTCATACCCGATGCACAAACCTTGTTAATAGTAGTGCAGGTAGCGCCCGGGTGTATCCCCGCCGCTAAAGCTGCCTGGCGGCCTGGGGCCTGTCCGTTATTGGCCATAATTACATTGCCCATGATCACCTCTTCAACATCATTGCCTGTAATGCCGGCCCTTTCCATAGCCTTTTTAATGGCCTGGGTGCCAAGCTGTACGGCCGAAAGTTGAGAAAGCACTCCACTCATACTGCCAATAGCGGTTCGCGCCATGCTTACTATATATACTTCGTTCATTTTTTGGGTTTTAAGAACAACAAACCTAATTGAATTTATAAAAACAAAAAACCCTTGTTTTTGTTGACAACACCTGTCCGCAGGTTTCTATTATTACGATTGGTTTATATTTACGCGGCAGTTTTAACCAACCCAGTCTGTAATGCCCTATCGTACCGCCCTAAGGGGGTTAATCATCTTCTTTGTCCTTTCGGGGTATTGCGGGTTAAGTTTAGCCTCGACAAAAAACACCACCCGTTTTGTACTGACAGTTTCGCAGGAGGATTTTTTACGTAAACTGGCCCGGCAGAATAATCAGCAATTTAATCAGGTGCTTCAAAACACTGTAAAGGCACAGGCCGATAATAAGAGCGATTTTTTTACAGAGTTTAAGTTACAATGGGAAAACATTGATCCTAAAACCAGCATGGCCGACGTTTTTGACGAGGAAGGTTACCTGAAACGTCTAACATCGCCCGAACCCAACAGCAAAGTAATTAAGAAGCTTCGCAGCGATTTCGACCAGCTTGTTAAATCAACAGCGCAGGTATTAAAAAGCAGGGTAACCAAATCTGGTCTTACGAACAAACACATTACTGTAAAAACTAAAACCGCGACAATAATTTTCGACCTGCCCGAGGTTAAAGACCCCATACGCCTTAAAAAGATTTTGCTCAATAACGGTCGGTTAGAACTGTGGGGCACCTTCGAAGTGTCTGAAGCGCTTACCTATTTGGTTAATGCCAATGCCATGTTGGATAGTATTTTGCCACAGGTTAAATCTACCGATACAATCAATGCCGAAAAGAAAAATCCTCTGTGGCAAATCTTCTATCCCAATATAAAACCGGATGGTCATTTTGGCGAAGGACCTCTGCTTGGTTTTTGTAGGGGCCAGGATACAAGTGCAGTTAATCGTCTACTTTCTCACCCGGTTATTGCACATCTTTTCCCGCCAAACCTTAAACTGTTATGGGGCGTTTTTTCAATCAAAAAAGGCAGTGATGTTTTTGGACTTTACGCCATCAAACAAAATAAATTTGCGCAACTGCCACCTGCTACGCCACCCGGCAATGTCAATCAAACATTCTATAGCCTCGGGCACAATCTATCGGCTATGGTGGCTCCCATTGCTAACGAGGATATAACTGATGCTGTTCAATCTTTCGACAGGCAAGGCAACCCCGAGATACAAATCACGACAAACGCTGCAGGTGCAAAAAAGTGGGAGAATCTTACTGACATGGCCGCCAATGCCAGTGTGGATGGTAAGCACGTTAATAAATGCATAGCCGTTGTAATAGATAACCGCGTTTTTTGTGCGCCAAAAGTGATGGATAAAATTGCCGGCGGCAGATTATTAATAACCGGCCTCACCACGCTCGAAGAAGCACAGGATCTTGCAGTAATTCTTAAATCCGGTAAGTTAGAAGTGAGGGTAACCTTAATTGAATAGGGCAAAAATTGAACCGGCCTTTTCCTTTCTCTGTATTATTTCCTCTCGGCTGTTTTCTCCGTATCTCCGTGCCTCCGTGTTATTTCTCTCTTAATTCACTTTCTCAATCGTATAATTCAAAAACACCCTATCCTTTAAAGGGTATTTACTGCCGGGGCAGGGATCATCATTCGTCCCCTTTTGTGGCGAATTACTAAAGCTGTCCTTTTTTCCAAGATTATCGTAACTGTGCAACTTACTTGTTTCGCCAAGGTTGTCATCAAAGCATCCGTTCATTACCATGCTAAACGAAAATATCCGGCTCTTAATGAAGTGCTTTGTCTTTCTGTTGCACGGCGAATTAGGATCCAACAATCCGCCAAACAACCTATCCACTCCGTCAACTTCCCAGCCGGCCATATAAACTCTAAAGCTTTTTCCGCGCGGTACGTAAACTGTAAATTCATTGTTAAGGGTCCACTTATGTTTGTAAGTCTTCCCTAATCCCTTGCTCAGTATCTTACCTTTTTTCGGAAAAAAGTCATTCAGCAATACCCAATCGCTGCCTACATTCGAGTATAATCTTATTTCAGCTTTTGTCAATAACTCATCTAAATGTTTAAAACGCAAACCGGTAAACTTCACCTTGTAAATATCAATGGGTGCATCGGTGGCGGTGCCATTTCCTTCATCCCAATAAAAGCTAATAGTGCGGGCATAAATTTCAAGGTCGTTGGCATTTCTGCTCATCCACGGAATACTAAAATGCGCAATAGCCGAATCGTCATTTACTTCAATCAATTCGTACAGGCTAAAATTATCGGCTTTGTGCCTGGCTATCGAGTACTTTAAATGCGCCTTTGCCGAAGGCCGCGGAACTTCTATTTTAATAGTAACATCGTAGTCCTTGCTGCTCATGTTTACCCTGCGCACAAAGTTGGGTGCGTTAAAGCGGTTGTTCTGCACCGCGCCTCCATCGCCACAGGCAAATACATCAACACGGGTTGCAAATTTTATCGAGCTGTCGCCAATTATTACCCTGTCTGGCAGTAAACGTTTAATGGCCATAAACCTAGGTGGATGTATTTCAGCCTCAGCCGGTGGATGGCCCCTGTCCCATACGTAACTTCCTTCTATATGCACCCAATCGCCAATACCCGGCCAGTTCCATATCAGGTCGCCTCGTTCATGTCCGGTGCTAAAAAAACCGCCGCTGTTACCGGCATCATTTTCATCCCGTATGGGGTTCATTTTATTGTTCATGGCCAATCCGCTTTCCCATTCGCAGTTCAGTGTTCTTTGCAAAACCGTATCAAAGCCATCGGCTTTTGCATAAACCAGGTAAGGCAACAGGTTGGTAAAACGGTTGTCCTCTGTTTTATCTGGAATAATACTAAAATCCACATCGTGCGAGTAATGGCAAAAGGGCAGGTCTTCCCCTGCTAAGTGCGGCCCATCGGTACCATCGGTTAAATTGTACGACACCCGGCCCTCTGCAATGGCAATGTAATTTTTATCTACCACCGGCAACCACGATGGCAGCATAAGGCCAACATCGTAATAGGCTTTTCTCTTTAAAAATATAAAGGTATCCCTGCACGAAGAAAACCCCTCTTCGCTTTGCGTTGAGAACGGATGCGATTTAAGCGGCACCTGGGCAGAAGAAAAATGGAAAAGGGCCAGTAAAATTGGTATTAAAACTTTTTTCATCTGTAATTTGGAGGGTCGAAGATAGCGAATACGGCAATTCTGCACGTTAATAATTCTGTAAACAGAAAGCGGAATGTGCTTATTTTAGCCGCACAAAATTAATTGTATTTAATCTGTGGCAATTCAGTTTTGATTTTAATCCGCCTTTAATTCTTATTATGAAAAAAACAGCCAAACGCAAAAAAGATCCCAAAGAACTTACCCGCGATGTAACCACGCGCTTTATGATGGCCATGGGCGAGATCATTGCGCTGAATAAGAGAAATGGCACCGGCTGCAAAAACATTAAACAGTTCGCCGCCAGTATACAGGCTAATTTTTCCAACTTTAGTTTGTACGAAAACCCTAAAGACGGCCGCAATGTTACGCTTGAAATGTGTTGCGAAATTTGCCGGGTACATAACATAAACGCCAACTGGCTAATGGTTGGTAAAGGCGAAAGATATTATAACATCGAAGCCCTCTCCAAAGTGCAAAAACTCGAAAGCATGGTCCTCGACCTTGCCGAACGTTTTGAAAGCCTGGATAAAGACGCAAAGAAACCCGTAAAGAAGAAATAACTATTACTTCGTTTCACCGCCGGTGAACGAATGTCCGTCCGGTAGTTATCGCTGGAGGCATTAGGGTGCACACTCCTTTTCTAAATCCTGCATTTGTAAAGTTGCCACGCCTTTCAAGGCCCGCCCCAATGACTGAAGCCATTCGGGCTGACGGGCGTGGATATTGATTTTCCCCAAGAGAAACCCAAGGGCTTCAGCCCTTTAATAAATGAGGGTAAATATGCAATGGATGCTTGTGCCACCCACCGGCAAAAAATCCTGCCATCTCCCTAAAACAACAAAGCCCCTGAAATTTCAAGGGCTTTGTTGTTTATCAAAACGAACTAATATTATTTGTTCTTCTTCAGTTCGTCAATTTGTTGCTGCATTAAAGCATTTTGTTTTTTCAGTTCTTCAATAGCTAAACGCTGTTGATCGATCATAGTTTGTTGCTCCTGCATTCCTTTTACCAAAGGCACAACAAACTGGCTGTAGCCTACACTATAGTTATCTTTTTCATTAACGGGTACGTGTACACCGTTAAAGTCATAACCGCTTTCTTTCATAGCCTGTTCAACTTCCTGTGCAATGAATCCGCTTTGACGAACCGCTGTTGATGGACCAAAATCCTTTCCCTCCAAATGCTGCGCTCTGATTTCAGGCGACATGTCCTTGGTCAAAAACTCTTCAAACTTCCTGGTGTCAAAATTGTAAACAACCGGGCGAAGACGTTTAATGAAATCAAGACCTTTAACATCTTCACTGGCTACATTATACTTAAATCTACCGTCCGAAGGGAAGGTATAAGTCACCTGTCCTTCAATTATAGTTACTAATGAATTTCCGATGCGCACTTTGGTAGATGCGTTCACAACTGCCTGGGCACCGATGGCAGTGGCATTGGTAAGTGCGCTTGAAGATACATCCGCAGCGTTACCCAGGGTAGTGTTATTACTACCGGTAGCATCGGTAAAGCCCGCGTTGTATCCGATAGCGGTATTGCCCGATACAGTAGTGCTTCCAAACATTGCCTTACTACCCACAGCAGTGTTTTTGCTGTTAGCCGTTCCGTTCCATTGTACCATGGCCGAATCTCCCAGCACCACCTGGTTGTTACTGGTGTGGCCAATTAAAAGCGCATAAGCGCCCCCTACAACGTTACTATAACCTGTAGTAACACCTTCACCCGCCTTATATCCTAATGCCGCGTTCAACTTTCCCGAAGTATTATAGTACAGTGCGTTGCCTCCCATTGCTATATTGTATAAACCGGTAAGGTTGCTGTATAGCGAGTTAAAACCAACCGCAGTATTGTAACTTCCATTACCCGAAAAAATTGAGTTGCCGCCAATCGCCGTGTTATATGCACCACCCAGGTTGCCGAACAAACTCTGGTAACCCATAGCAGTATTGTCAACGCCCAAAGTGTTGGTTTGCATGGCGTAACTACCAACTGCAGTATTTTGATTACCACTGGTAGTTGCGTTAAGCGATAGATAACCAACACCAAGGTTTTCATTAGCAGTTGTATTGGCCGCTAAAGAGCCAACTCCAATACCCACATTATAGGTACCACTGGTATTTGCTGCCATTGCACCTTCGCCCATGGCTATATTGTATGAACCACTTATGTTAGCAGCAAGGCCGCTGATTGAAATTGCTGTATTGTGCGAACCACCTACGTTTGCCATAAGCGTTGTTGAACCGATACCAATGTTGTTGGTACCTGTAGTTGTTGCTGCCCCCGACTTCCATCCGATAAAGGTATTTCCTGTACCGGTAGTAACGTTCTTACCTGCCTGGTAACCAAAAAATGTAAGTCCGTTTGCTATATTGATTAAACCCGATTTTTCCGCATTCACTTTAAACTGCAGGTCTTGGTTGTCCGCAGTTCCTACATAATTAGAAGCCGGGGTAGTACCTATGTTACCGGTAGTTAGCCAATCATTACCAGCACTAATAGTCGTGGGTACGTACAAAGTACCGTTCCAAACCAAAGCCTGGCCAGTGGTAGGGGCAGTAGCCGAAACCGGATCACCCTGTATATGTGTTACTGTAGGGCCGGGATAACTTCCGCTAAGGTCACCACTTGCTGTTCCCAGTGGTCCTGTTGCACCGGTTGCTCCCGTAGCGCCTGTAACTCCTGTTCCGGTTGCTCCTGTAGCACCCGTTGCGCCAGTGGCTCCTGCTGTTCCAGTAGCTCCTGTAGCACCTGTTGCTCCCGCAGTTCCTGTTGCTCCCGCAGTTCCTGTTGCCCCTGTGCCGCCTGTTGCGCCCGTAGCACCTGCCGTTCCTGTAGCGCCTGTTCCTCCTGTTGCACCCGTAGCGCCGGTAGGTCCCGCAACACCTGTACTACCTGTAGCACCCGTTGCACCTGCTGTTCCCGTTGCGCCTGTTCCTCCTGTAGCACCTGTTGGTCCTGCTACTCCCGTACTGCCGGTTGCACCTGTAACTCCGGTGGCTCCTGCCGTTCCCGTAGCACCTGTAGCGCCCGTTGGTCCTGCTGCACCTGTATTACCCGTTGCACCCGTAACTCCCGTAGTTCCGGTAGCACCGGTTGCTCCTGCCGTTCCTGTGGCGCCCGTTGCGCCTGTAGGTCCTGCCGCTCCTGTATTACCGGTTGCACCAGTAACCCCTGTTGATCCTGTTGCGCCAGTTGCACCTGCAGTTCCTGTGGTACCCGTTGCGCCTGTAGGTCCTGCTGCTCCGGTATTACCCGTTGCTCCGGTAACTCCTGTTGATCCTGTTGCGCCAGTTGCACCTGCAGTTCCTGTGGCACCCGTTGCACCTGTAGGTCCTGCCGCTCCTGTA
>JAQBNQ010000327.1 GCA_028288545.1 Bacteroidota bacterium | reverse complement strand
GTCTTCTGACAATAAAATAATCGTTTGTTCCCCAAAGTTAGGTTAACAATTCTTCGCGCTTTATAACCTTATTTCGGTGCGCAGATAAGTAGTGAATGATGCAGCTTTCCTTTTCTGTAATTCGCCGCGACTTACCTGCTATTGTCAAGGATTGATTGTTAAAGTCGAACGTATACTTTCCTAGCAAAACAATTTCCCGCTTTTCGTCACTTTTATTCTCGGGTATTCGGCGAATAACGGCCTTGATTTTCCAAAGAAGTTCTTCTTCATCAAACGGTTTGGCAATATAGTCGTCTGCGCCCAGGTTATAGCCTTTTAATTTATCTTCCTTCAACGACTTGGCCGTAATAAAAATCAGTGGTACTTTTTTATTCTTTAGACGAATTGCCTTTGCGAGCGAAAAGCCATCCATTTTCGGCATCATTACATCAACCAGGCATATATCAAATTGGCTGGTCTGAAATGCTTTTAAGGCCAACTCGCCATCTTTACAGAGTTTTACATCAAAGCCCTCTGCCTCCAGATAATCCACCAGCAGGTTTCCCAAATTCAGGTCATCCTCTGCAAGTAATATTTTAAGTCTCTCTTTAGGCATAAGGCAATGTAATAGTAAAGGTAGCTCCCTTTTCCTTTTCGCTGACAAGTTCGATAGAGCCACCATGCAGTTCAACTATCTTTTTTACGTAAGCCAGGCCAAGACCAAACCCCTTCACATCATGTACATCTCCGGTTGGAACTCTGAAAAATTTATCGAACACCTTTTTTTGATATCCTTTTTCTATACCTATTCCTTTGTCCGAAATAACGACAACCAGGTTCTTGTCTCTATTAAGTGTTTGAATTGAAATTTCAGCTTTCTCTTTAGCGTACTTGATAGCATTGTCAATCAGGTTGCACAGTGCATTTATCAGATGTATTTTATCTCCCATCACCACAAATCTATCGGCGCCAAGGTTTAGCTGCAGGGTTCCTTCCTGGTGCTCCAATTGTACGCTGATATATTTTAAAGATTCGTGAATCAATTCATGAAAATCCAGTTCTGTTTTTTGCAATGGGATTTCGCCTCTTTCAAGTGCCGTCATACTCAACACCTGTTCAACCTGCAGTCTCAACTTCTTGTTTTCATCCAATATGATTCCCGAGTAATGTTTTATTTTATCTTCTTGCCTGATATTTGAATCCTTTAACATCATCTTAACTGCCAGGGCGATGTTGGTTAAAGGCGTTTTAAACTCGTGCGTCATGTTGTTCAGAAAATCGGTTGTGTGCTCTGATATTTTTTTCTCTTTCATAAGCGAAAGAATAGTGCGCCAAAACATAACCAGTACAACAAGTATCAGTATAACAGAAGCGATGAATAGTGTTCCCATCTCTTCTATAATGAATTGTTTTTTATCCGGAAGAATAAGTTTCAGTTCCAAACCATTTTTACTGGCCACTTCATCCAGTCGTTTGTTGTATACGTTAGCGGTAAAATCGTTTGCGGTAAAATCGTTTGCGGCTTTAAGCTCATTAGACTTTGGCTGCATAACCTGGAAAGAATAATTGATATGAAAGTTGTAAAATTTCATATAGTGCGAAAACAGGGAATCTATTTTACGGATGTCGTTATTGCCAACCGATACTTCCATATTTCTGCATGTCTCTTTATCGGCACTAAGCGCATCAGCAGTTTTCGAAAGAACCATATTGGCTTTTTCGTTAAACAACTCTTCCTTTATTTTTGCACTTTGCAAAATCCAGTTAACCTGAATGATAAGCAGTATTAATAAGGCAATGGAAGAGATTGCAATAAAGGAATAGGTTCTGTTCAATTTCATTTGTACGTTCCAATATTAGTGCTTTTCTATGGTGTTTAATGCCGGTAACCAGTCATTAACAAGCCAATAACAACTCTATAACAGGATTGCATTTGAATAAGAAGTAACTTCGTTTTTGAAAATGGCTAATGCCAGAAATTGAGCTATGTGAGTTGATGCTTACTTCATTTATTATTAAACGATTAATTATGAAACACAACGTAGTTAGTTTGCTTCTGCTTCTGATTGTTGGTACAGGCTTTGCGCAAAACAGGAAGTATGAACTACCGGCAAGGGATGTTCCCACCGTTACTAAAGGAATGTCAGGCAAAGCCAAATATGTAACCGATCTTTCACCCCTGTTATGGTCGAGTTTGGTTATACCCCAAAACGAACGTTATTACCTGGACCAGCGAAGGGTGAGGGACTTTCCCCAACCGCAACCAACCAATTACCTTTACCCACAGGAAAAATACAAGCTGATAATTGACTATGTTGAGGTAGAATTTTCCATCAACAGTAACGGCAAAACTTTAAGTGCTAAAGGTACAGGCGATAAACTGAATTCAGAACAAAAAAAGATTTTAAACGCCGCTGATGTTGGTACAGATATATCCGTTAAGATTAAGTTTAAATATAAGAACCAGGCAAACGACGAATTTGGCAGTCGTAATAAGGTAGTAGAAGGAACAGCTAAAGTTAAGGTAGTTCCGGAGACAGAGGCTGAATACCCGGGAGGTTTTAACCAACTATCAGATTACTTTGTCGAAAACGTTATCAATAAAATTTCGGATAAAAATGGTTTTGAAAAAGTTCAACGGGCGGAACTTAAATTTACGGTTAACGAGGAAGGCGAAATAATGGATGCTAAAATATCGCGCACATCCACCGATGCCAAAATTGATAAGCTATTACTGGAGGCAACGGAAAAAATGCCGAGATGGCAACCAGCAGAAAATTCAAAAGGGGTAAGGGTTAAGCAGGAAATTTGTATTCCGTTTAGCGTAGGGTGTTAGTCCCTTTTCAAGGAGATAGAACAGGGGCAATTACTTTCGCTATTCTTTTCGGGCAAGACAAATTTTAGCAATAACTTAACCTTTAGGTAACGGAAGAAATTGTCCGAAGTGTAACTTGCGCCCTGAAATAAATAACAATAAATGAAAAAAATATCCTTACTCACAGTTTTGATATTGTCTACGATTTTCTTAACTTTTTTTCTTCCCCAAATTTCTTTTAGCCAGGTCATTTATACTCAAACCTTCGATGGCTCCAATTCGCTTCCAAACGGATGGACCACCAATTCTAATTCGTGGACAATAGATTCTTCAAATTTTTCAACCGGATATAATGGAGCCAGTGGATTGCGCAATGTTGTAGTTCAAAATTCCTCATCACCAGCTGGTAAGGATTCCCTGATTACCTCAAGTATATCGACTATCGGCTATGCCAATATAACAGTTAATTGGGGAGCCAGAAATACAACGCACTTTTCTGATTCCGGAAGCTACATTCAGGGTTTTTACTGGAGCGCAGATCATGGTACAACCTGGAACGGTATCTCTTATACTGAAAATGCTAATAACAGTACATGGTCGCTGGATAATGGCGGAAATTCTATTTCTCTACCTGCCGGTGCGTCTAACCAATCTTCGCTGCAGTTTTTATGGATGGCCAGCATTGCAACTTCCTCTTCAGGAACTTATAGGATTGACGATTTTGATGTTACAGGTACCGTGGCAACTGATGTTCCTGTTGTTGCCGGTTCAGAGCGTTTCGCCGACATATATTTTATTAATAGTAAGGTCATATATATTGCTATGCACAGGGCGTTTAACGAAGCGGTAACCATGGAACTTTACGACATTTCCGGAAAACTGTTGGATAGGCAAATGATGAATTCCCCAAATCTCACAATTGATGCATTGGCATTTAGCAAGGGTATGTATTTCGTAAAGTTAAGTACGGCTTCGCAGCAAATGGTCTCCAGGATTGTAGTGAAGTAGGTCTCGAAGGTAATTATGGCGGGTAGTTAGGACATTGTTTTGGTAATGATGATAATAAGTCCATTTAAGGAACTTGCAAATGCAAATAAAGTGAATAAGAGAAAAACATTTATTCCTTTATTGGGAATACTTTTGGTTTTGACTATACAAAGTTGTATAAAGCCGCGCCAGGAGAATGTCCAATATTTTAAGGATCATGCTTCAAAGTCTTTAGATACCAGTGGTGGCGTTGTTGTA
>JAQBNQ010000304.1 GCA_028288545.1 Bacteroidota bacterium | reverse complement strand
GAAATAATCACCCTGCATATCCGACAGTCCGGCCGTGTAGCGGAACATAAACACCGGGTATTTGGTAGATAAGAAGTAGCGCCAGAAATTTCCAACAAAATATTGATCATTGTAACTATATCTTGAGTCGATCATAAACTCGGTTACATTAAAATTGGAAATGTGTTTAGGGTTACCACTCACTTCCCTCGAAAAATTAAAAACATTAGGTATGTCGTAATAGGTTTTTTGAGAGATGGATTGAATGGTGGAGAAATCCTTTAGCCACTCTTTTTCATCGCTAATATGCACCTCGCGCACTCTCATTATTTTGCTCAGTGTTTGGCCACTTATCAGCGTAACAATATTATCAAAGGTAAGCAGGGTTTCATCTTCATTTTGCCCGGGCACCACCATGTCGTACTTGTAAGCAGCTTCAAGCGAATGCCAGCGGTCGTTGTGGTGCGGAAGGTTAAACCGCATAATTCCGCCGTACTGAAATATTTTATCACTAAATCCATAAGCGCCATATGCCGATAAATAAAACTTATGCAAAAATGTATTAGCCGGTGTACCAATATGCTGAAAACGCGGATTGGTTTCAGCACCAAAACGAAACCGCCATCCTTCTACATTATTCCTGCTGGCAAAATTCAACACCCTGCCAATGCTTATAGGCCCTGCATCAGCATATGCTGCCGTAAAAAATCTTCCAAACCATTCGTAGGTTTTCCAGGCAGGTACCAGTTTAAACGTATCAGATATATGGTATACTTCCCGCTCCTGCCGTGTAAGGGGTTCAAAGCGGGCACTATCCAAATAGCCATATGATCTGCTCCGCGCATTATCCAAAAGTATTCTTTGCTCCGCACCCTTAAACACCGAATCGGGTATAGGCTTATCCACCTCAAAATTGCGATGGAAAGCCATTTTTGTAACCAAAAGGGCTGTAGTGTTTTTCTTTTTCAACAGCGCAGCCATGGTTCGCACCTCTTCGCGCTTTAGCAGCCAATACTTATTACTTACCAAAATATAATCCTGGCTAATAGTATAATCGTTTACAAAATTAAAGTTGGCTTTTTCATTAGGACGAAAAACAATCGACTTGATAGCCCAGGTTGCCGAATCTATCCATGCATATCCTTTAAGCGCCAGGTCTTCCTTCACCTTGCCTACAAAGTGCAGTTTGTACGAAATACGTCCGTCAATAACTGCGGTATCCGTCAGGTAATAAAAATAAGTGTTGATAGCGCTGGGAGAAAAAGGAGAGGTGAAAGATTGGGCGGCAATAACAAACAGGTTCTCGTAAATATCTATTTCGGCAAAATGGTAGCGCGCCAAATTGCCCATAGATGGATTATCAATTCCGCTTAGCTTTTCTGTTGTTACAATTGTTTTAAGCCCTTTGGGTTTTTTCCGATAGTACACATCGCTGATAGTTTCTTTTATCAAACCCGGCATAAACGGAAGACCCTCGGCCGTTGTATCAACATTTTTAAATGCAAACCTGAATGGCTTAAATAAAAAGAAGTCAATTAACCGCTGCGATGGATTAAACAATGAAACCTGCAGTTTCTCATAACTCTGATACTTATAGCTTTCAAGATTATTGCTCCGGTTAAGCGGTTTGTTTTTTAAAACCTCGTAATACACATAATTAGCAGTAGTATCAATTACCCGTTTATGCTTTTTGCCCGACTTTACTTTCACCTCTGTGAGTTTCAAAACATCCGAGCCTAACTCAACGGTTAAGCTTTGGGAACTTCCCCTTTTAACAGCAACTGTCCGGGTTCTAAAACCGATATACGAAAATGAAATAGAGTCAACCTTGTCTATCGTTCTGATTGAAAACTGACCTTTGGGATCGGTCATAGTAGTTTTAAGAGAGTTATTAAACCGGATGTTTACATCGGCAATAGGCTCCTTGGTACTGGCATCAATTACCTTCCCATAAACTTCGGTTGGCTGCGGCAATTGCACCTGTGCCATCGAAATTTTGGAAACCAGTATAAAACTTATTACGATAAACGTAAACCTGCTAAGCATAACTCTTTACAAAGAGCGGCTAAAATAGGATAATAATAATGTGAGCGAATATCCGGGCCGATGTAGCCGGTTTATTAAACGTTGAGGTACCTCATAAACGAATCGTAACGATCCTTCAGTTCTTCAGTATTGTCAACGTCATTGTAAATGTCTTTAACCTCGTAGTCAAAACGTTCGAAGGACGCGATCATAGCGGACACCTCTGTTGTATTTACTTTAAGTGTAAGTTGCATCATGGAATCTTCCTGGCGGATATTTGTGTAGAAGCAAAGGATATTTGCATCGTTGTCTTCAACTATCCTCGCTACTTCCGAAAGGGAGTAATCCGAAACCGGAATTTCCAATTCGATAATTGCCCCTGTATCTTTAACTGAGTTAAGCACGGCAAAAGCGCGCAAACAACTTTCAGCCGAAATGAGGCCTAAGTATTCACTCTGGTCATCTACTACCGGAACAACCCTTACATTAAAATCCAGAGCGGCTTTCATAATATCAAAAATGTGGGCCTTATTTAATACAAAAGGCTTGCGCACAGGTAATTGAAAACTTTTGAGCGGCTGGCTGAGATGTTTGAGATTAATGATCTCATCCATAGTTATAAGGCCAACATATTTGCTGCCTTCTAAAACAGGTAACTGGCTTACGTTAAACTCCTGCATCATCATCAACGCATGTTCGCCGCTATCCTCCACATGTAGTGGTGGTATTAAATCTGATATGAGATCCGGTGCTATCATTTTACTTCACTTATATTAATTAGACGTATGAACTTCAAAAAGGTTGACATTTTAATGAATGTTTTGCGTCATGTTTTTGTCATTTATTATTTAACGCATATTTATTTCCAATGCACATATACTTTTAACTTAAATTTCTAAACATGTTTAGCCAAAAAACGTTCCAATATCAGGTTAAATTCTTCGGGCCGCTCCATCATGGCCGCATGACCGCACTTTTCGATGATATTTAGCTCAGAATCGGGTAAAAGCTTGTGATATTCTTCCGCAACTAAAGGCGGAGTGATTGTATCTCCCCTTCCCCAAATGAGGCAAACGGGCAAGTTCATCTTAGCCACTTCTTCGCGTAAATTGTGCCTGAGGGCCGATTTTGCCATCAAAACTATCCTTATGGCCTTTGCACGGTTGTTCACTATTTCAAAAACTTCATCGGCTAACTCTTTAGTTGCAAATTTGGGGTCGTAAAACGTTCCTTCCGTTTTTTTCTTCACGTATTCATAATCCCCCTTACGCGGATAGGTATCTCCCAACGAATTTTCGAACAAGCCGGAACTTCCGGTCAGCGTCATCGTTTTTACTTTCTCCGGTTTACGCAACATGTACAGTTGTGCAATATGCCCGCCTAACGAATTCCCTATTAAATGAACCTTGTTGTATCCTTTGTGCTCAATAAACTCATCAATATAGTCTACCATGCCGGTAACCGTGGTTTGCTCTGTTTCCAACTCATAAAGTGGTAATAGCGGAATTGCAACGCTGTATTTGGGAGAAAAATGCTGTATCAGTTTTGTGAAATTGCTTAGCGCACCAAACAAGCCATGTAGCAAAACGATAGGGTCGCCTTCACCTTCTTCGCAGTATTTAAAACGTTGCTCATGTTTAACAGGAAAAATCATCTAATCAATATTGGCCACTAAGGAGTCCTGCGGACCCGAACCAAAAATAATTTTTTAAGCGGAAAACAAAATTTGATTGATGTTAAGTTATATGAACAGCAGCGAAGGTTTGTAGTGTACAGTAAGCATCGTAGGGGCGGGGTTCACCCCCATTGCTGTTCGAAACCTTCTGTCGTTTAACCAATAAAAGGGGATATTCCTGCATTTATAAAGTTGCCACGCCTTTCAAGGCGTGGATAATGATTCTTGGAGAATTCCAGGGCTTCAGCCCTTTAATAATTAAGGGTGGTAAAAAAGGACTAAAGCCCTTAATAATGTTTTGCTATTTTTTATCCATGCCCTGAAGCCAACTGGTAAACATCTTTCTGAACTGAAGGGCTACATGATGATAAGGTGAAACGACCGTACCCGATTTTCGCAGCGCAATGGCATCAAAGCAAATTTATTTGTTTCGAACACTAATGGGTTCACCCTGTCCTCTTAATTCATGCACCTACAATGAATCAAACCAATTCCTCATAACAGCCAATCCAGGCGGGGTTAATATTGATTCCGGGTGAAATTGAACACCGGCAATCTTATATTCCGGATGCCCGACTGCCATCACTTCCCCATCAAGTGTTTGAGCAATAACCTTTAATGGAGTTTTCTCAATCTCTTCAATTACGAGCGAATGGTACCGCATTACTTCAAACTGAGAAGGCAGATTTTTAAATAAAAAATGCTCGTTATGTGTAATTAACGATGTTTTGCCATGCATGGGCTTATGGGCCTTTACCAGTTTTGCGCCAAAAAACTCTCCAATTGCCTGGTGGCCAAGGCAAATACCCAGTATTGGTTTGGTTTGATAAAAGCGTTCAATAAAACTCATGGTAACCCCCGCTTCATGAGGCGTTTTGGGTCCGGGAGAGATAATGGCCGAAGAAAAATTAATAGCGGCTATCTCTTCTACACTTTTTTCATCATTTCGCAACACAACACACTCCTGCCCAAGTTGCAGCATATAATCCCGCAGATTATAGGTGAAAGAGTCGTAATTGTCTATTAGTAAAACCATGCAAAAAAATGCAAAAAACACAATGCCACAGATTCACAGATTAACGGCTAATTACTTTGATGCATTATTGTATTAATCTGTGAATCTGTGGCTTGATTTTTTCCTTTGGCGAAACAACATAAAAAAATCCGCCCTGTATAACCAGAGCGGACCTATCTTAATTAACCCAATTAAGTTTATTGCATTTTTATAACCATGGTATTAAACGGATCATCGGTCATAACATATTTAATGTTAGCGTTGCTCTTACCATCAGTTTCTATAGGCTGTAAATAAATATCGGCAGTAAGGTAGTTAACCGTTTTATCAAAACTCTTAACTACATAACGTTTGTACCCGGCAATTTTAAATACTACCCGAATCGGTTCGCCCAGTTCTTTTTTATTCAGCGCAATGGCGTAATTACCCCTTACATCAATAGAGGCCTGTAGCAACTCATCGCCAAACTTATCAAAGTTGATCTTCACGTTTTCAATCGGCTGCTTCGTTACTGCATCCAGAATTCTACCGGTTACTACCAGTACATCAGGATTTGTAACGGCACAATTAGTTACCGCTTGTGGTCCGGCTGATAAAGATGTTTTGCCTGTTGTTTGTGTGTTTTGGGCAGAAAGATTTCCACACACTACGGCCAACAGGAAGCCTACGCCCAGGGAAAGAAAAAACTTTGATTTCATGGCCGACCTCCTTTTATTTAAATTGTGATAAAGTATTGATAATGAGTTCCACTAAATTGTTAAAATGTCTCTGTAGCCCTTTCCGCCAACCGCGAAAATCCATGTCCAGCGAATTTCCGCTACAAAGATATAATACAAAAACGATTGAGTGTGGAAAAAGTTGTAAAAGATATTGTTAAATAATTGCAAATAAATCGGGAAGGTGAAACAAAAATAAAATGAGGGAATGGGGTCTTAGAAAGCCTGTAGTTCCACCAGCTTTTTATAGATACCGCTTTTGGCCATAAGCCCTATATGATTGCCCCTTTCTGATATCTTCCCATCCAGCATTACAATGATCTCATCAGCATATTGAATGGTGCTGAGCCTATGGGCCACTATTATGGTAGTTCTGCCTTTCATTAGCTTGGTTAAAGCATCCTGCACCAGCTTCT
>JAQBNQ010000229.1 GCA_028288545.1 Bacteroidota bacterium | reverse complement strand
TTACCTGGTTTTCTTCCAAGGATGGATTTACATTCGGAACCCGCATCTGGTTAAGGCCAATGTTCAATTCCTGCATAATTACCTGGTAGTAATTCATGTTATCGCGGGTTAGGGCGCTACCTGCGCGACCTGTGGCATCGCCGGTTACAATAAACGTAGCGTTCGGAAATTTTGTGCGTATTACGCGGCACAGGTTATAAATATTGCTGTTCTCCAGCTTTATACAATGCGTTACAAAAATCGTTTCGCTGTAATACTGTATCACCGAACAGCAAATGGGGTTGCGGTTAAAATCAAAACTCAGGTAAACGGGCAGGTTAATATTTACAGCGCACTTGCCAACGTGTTTGGTTTCGTCAAAAGCAAAACAAAATTTGTTGCTGCTGTTTTGGTTGGGGATACCATAATACAACTCCAAAAAAACACCGCTGGGCAAAGTCTTTCGTGCATCTTCAATTTCTTCCTGATCTAAAATTCCGGCCTCCACAGCATCATCGGCGGTAATTTTAAAATAGCGCCAGTCCTTGCTTTTACCTTCTTCCGCTTTCCGCGCTAACTGGTAAGCCCAGTTGTTAGTGCCCTTTACATTGCCAATAATTTTTACCCTCCCTCTTGTTTTGGTAATGGTACTGCGTATGGCAAACCAGGCATCTTCACTCATCCTCGATGCCTCATCAATTACCACCGCACTAACATCCTCGCCATAAAGCAGGTCTGCATTATCAGCGCTACGGAAATAAATTGTAGCCCCATTAGGCAAGGTCACACTATGTTCCGACCGGTTAGCCGTGTATTGATTCGGATCGCGGATATAGCGCAGCAGTCTTTTAAAAACCATCAGCGCCTGTGAGCTAACCGGTGCCACCCACCAAAAATTATCACCATCCTTACCGGCCAAAGCCTGTTCAAAAAGCCACACCAGGCAACCGGTGGTCTTCCCCGCCTTGGTAGTAGCCTCAATAACCGTATAACGCTCCGGCGCATCAATAAACGCGCGTTGCTTCGGGTAATTAATAATTTGTTTGGAACGGAAATAATCCATAATAAATAATTAGCGCCCGCCCGGATGACCAGGTCGGACGGGAATTAGCGAATGTGATAATGAGATCATTGGTCATGTTGTAGGGGCAGACCCACGTGTCTGCCCTTCCGGGTGTCTGCCCTCCCACGTGTCTGCCTCCCACGTGTCTGCCCTCCCGTGTCTGCCCTATTCCCCATCCAAATGCAACGTTATAACCTCGTTGTCACCGTGCCGCTTCGCATCCAGTTCAATATTGGCAAATTTAGGCAGCGCATAAGGCAACAACTTCAGCAAAAGTTCAGTCCTGCCATTCGCTTCCAATGTTGGAATGTGATTACACAACTGGTTAAGTTCTTCTTCAATCATCAAAGCAAATTTCCGGCGATAACGTTCTGTAATTTTGTTAACGGTATCATTCTTAGGGGCAGGTTTTTTGGGCTTAGACATAGCAGAAGTGGGGGATAATTATAAAAAAGAAGTGTTGAATATTTCCCTGTGAAGGTTTAGTACCGGCACCAACCCGTCAAGCGGTTTTTACCCTTGACGCGGTTTTGGATAGTGCCGCATTTGGAAATACAAAGATACGAAATTCCCTGTTCATTTTTCGCAATCGCGAAAAATAACTGTCCCCCGCCGGTGCCCACCGGCGGGGCGTAGGGGGTGGACGGGATACGCGCAAATAACCGCTACCACCCACTATTTACGGCCAATAAATCATAACTTTATCTAAACCATAAAAAGACCAAAACAATGAAAAATCCACTCACCCAATTCTCCATCGCCATCATCGCATTTATCGCTTTAACTTTTTTAATGTCGTACACCCGTGCGTCAGCAGAAGAAGCAAAGCAATATATTGTTGTGTATAAATCGGGAGGATTTGGAAATACAAGCCCCGACAAGTTTGAACAAGAGATAAATCAAAAACTACAGGAAGGATGGAGGGTTCAGGGCGGCGTTGGCATTGCCCCCAACGGCTTTTATCAGGCATTGGTAAAATAAAGTGGCGCTATAGAGAGACGGATTTGAGTTTGTATTTCTTCGTAGTTTTGCTTAAACAAAAACAAAACCATGAAAAATCCACTCACACAATTCTCCATCGCTATCATCGCATTTATTGCCTTAACTTTTTTAATGTCGTACACCCGGCCATCAGCAGAGGAACCAAAACAATATATACTGGTACACGGCGGCGAAAAAGAAGTAAATCAAAAATTATCCGAAGGATGGCACCTGCAGGGCGGAGTTTCATACAGAGGCAACTTTCCCGAACAGGCCATGGTAAAATAAACACAGCATATGAGCAACTTTGAACGCATGATACAACTGGCAGAGGACGTTTTTTCCACGCACAACGACCCCGCACAATTAGATGTAGACGAAAAGGTGATGGAACAACTGCAACGCCTACACCCGGCCACGCTCTCGCAACACGACGAAGGTGATGGACCGGTGGTATGGATACTACTCATACCCACCACCATCGAATTAATGAACCAGTTTATTGCCGAAAAGATAAGCGAAAGCGAACTACTGTACAAAACACCGCTCAACATAAAATACGAAGCCCTCTACCTTTGCTCCGCACTGGTGCTGCCCGAGTTCCGCAAAAAAGGACTGGCCACCAAAACCGGCCTCGCCGCCATCCACCAAATCCGCGCCACTCACCCCATCAAATACCTCTTCACCTGGAGCTTCAGTAAAGAAGGCGCCATCGTAGCCACCAAAGCCGCAGAGCACGAAGGCCTACCCTTGCTGGAGCGTGTTAGGAAAATAAAATGATGATGTGACGATGTGATAATAACTATCCAGAATAAATTTCATCTTGTTCAAAATAATTTCAGGTAACCAAGGAACTTTTGCCCTGTTAAGGGCAACATATAGGTAGAAATTGTTAAAGGGGTAATAGAAATCCCGTAGGGATTACACCTCGGATATTATTTAGACCAACGGTGACATGATAATCGGAATGCGCCTTAGTCCTTAAAAACATTGACGTTATGCCAATCAATATAATTACTTGACGGTTGGTCCATTGTTCTTGGGGGAAGATATAGGAGGCTTTTGCCATGAAATTGATAATATTCTTTCCCATTACTAAACTCCTCTTTTATTCTTTTGCTTACTTCAACTTTATGTTCTTTAGTTAGAGTAATGTAGCCCTGATCAAACAGCTTATGAATATCGGAACGAAGAAGAAGGCCGTTAGATATGGAATTTGGGCCTGACATAGAATACGGTTTTATGTGAGCAGCTTCCAGCACCGGTAAGGTTTTTTCTCCGGTCACAGAACATTTTCGATTATAGCTGTCAGTAACTAAAACCCGAAAAGCACCTTGACCAACCCTTACTTTAGCAAGAACAGATCTTCCGTAGACCGGAGAAGGCGGCTCTTCCAACATCAGTTGGTCTTGGCTCACTTGCAGAACGGGACTATAAAGATACCTGCTAAGCCGATCTACAACTTTGTCCCAAATTTCTTTACCCATCGGCTCTTCAGTAGTATATGACTTGCCTTGCACAATACTGCTACCCCAATTGGATGGCGTTTCAATCCAATCGCTCTTTTCAAAGAAAATGGGATTAGTTAAAACAATGCACCCAATTTGCGGATTGATATTTTCCTTATCGCTTCTATAAGTAAGTATTAGCCGTTGAAATTCGCTGAAGTTGGCACATCCATTCTTCGTTTCAAAAATATCCCACGCAACTGATAGTGGTAAGTGAGTATGACTTGAAAAGAATCCAATTCCCGCAATTGCGTTTAAGGGACTTTTCAGCTTAAATAGAAAGGGAGCGCCAGGCACCAACAATTTAAAATTTGAATTGCCTCCGGGTTGCCAAAAGTTCACGTCATCAGGAGTTGATGCGCTCAAGAAGTTAAACCAGCTATTATTGGTGACACCAAGGTAAAAACGCATTGTTTCGGTTAAGTGTCATCAAATGTAACAAACCGGTAATATCCCCACGGAAATAGTTGTCAGTATATTAAACCATCGCTACGTTACGTTCAGTGCAGATATCTATTTTGACGGGCACTATCCGTTTCAGTTATTGGCGAAAAACGGATAAGATAGCTACGGGAGGCGCGGTCGGCTGTTTGCGTTAGGGATAGAGCGTTTAGCGATAGCCCGCCCTGGACCGGCGAGAGCCGGTGCGGGAAACGCCCTTGTATTCCATTCCGCACTCCGCACTCCGAATTCCGCATTATTCCAGGTCGTACTGCAGTTTAAGCAGGTTGCTGTATATGCCCCGCTCCATGGTGGAGAGTGTGTTGTGCGTTCCTTGCTCAACAATTTTGCCCTTGTTGATGACCAATATCACATCAGCCTGGCGGATGGTGGAAAGCCGGTGAGCAATAATGAAAGTAGTACGGTTTTTCATCAACTCGTCCAGCGCCTGTTTAACCAGCTTTTCGCTTTCGCTATCCAGCGCACTGGTAGCCTCATCCAGTATAAGAATTTTTGGATCGCGCAAAATAGCACGGGCAATGGCTATACGTTGCTTTTGTCCGCCACTTAACTTAATACCGCGTTCGCCAACAACAGTGTCAAGCCCTTCTGGGAAAGAATTAATAAACTCCAACGCATAAGCCTTACGCGCTGCTTCGTTTATTTCCTCCTCGGTAGCAGTTGATTTTCCATAAGCAATATTTTCGCGAATGGTGCCGCCAAACAAAATTACATCCTGTGGCACCGTGCCAAAGTTTTTACGTAGTGCGGTAATATTATACTTGCGGATATCCTTTCCGTCAATCAATATTTCGCCACCCTCAAACGGGTACAAGGCGCTCAGCAATTTTATTACAGTTGACTTACCGGAGCCGCTGGGGCCAACCAGGGCAATCTTCTGCCCGCTATCCACTTTAAACGAAAGGTCGCTAAACAACTTAATGTCCTTACGCGAGGGGTACGAGAAATTTACATTCTTAAATTCAACATTACCCTTCACCGGTTCGGTGAGCAGTTCGTCATCCACCATCGTTTCGCTGTGTTCGCCCAGTATTTCGTTAATGCGCTCACTGGCACCAATGGTTTTTTGTAACACGGTGTAACTTTCGCTTAAGCCCGCCAAACTGCTGCCAATAAAGATAGTAAGCACAAAAAACTTTATCAGGTCGCCCATGGTAATGCTATTACTGGCCACCTCGTTCAAACCCGCGTAAACAATAAATACAATGGCACCGAACATGGCAAATATGATAAACGACACAAACCCTGCGCGGTACTTGGCGGCTTCCATACCAATAGCAGCTACCACTTTATTTATGCCCGAGTACCTGCGCGTTTCGTAAGCCTCGTTGGTAAATGCCTTCACCATATCGGCGGATTGAAAAGTCTCTTCAACTATAGTGTTGCTTTCGGCCAGTTTATCCTGCGCCCTGCGCGAAATTTTGCGGATGAACCTTCCAAACAAAACCGCCGACACCACCAGCACCGGCAGCACCGCCAAAATTACAAACGACAAATTGCGCGACACCGTAAATAAAATAGGAATACAAACTATTGGCAACACTAACTGCCTTACAAAAAACGCCAACTGGTTCGACAATGAATCCTGCAACTGCGACACATCCGACGATATGCGCGAGGTAAGATTACCCACCCGGTTCTCTTCAAAAAACTGGATAGGCAGCGTTATTATTTTTTCGTACAGCGCCCTTCGTATCGCCGCCATCGCATTCTGACTCACATACTCAAACAAGTATATGCGGAAGAAAGAAAGGATAGCCTGTATCAACAACACAATACCCAACAAAAATCCGATCTTCTTCAGCTTCTCGGGATTAATATCACTGCTGTAAGCATCCACTACGGTTTTTATTTTTACCAGCTTATCGGCGCTGGGCAAATTGGATTTAAGCGTAGTGGCAATTTCGCCAATTACTTTTTTGGCCGGTGCGGCGGCATCTACCAGCTCGCCAAAGCCCCCCGGTATTACCGAAACAATGCCGCTTGAAATAACCAAAAACAACATCCCCACAATAAAGTGCCATTTATAAGGAAGTATAAAACGGTAAATCTTAAGGGCATCAATCATCTCCTTTCGGCTGATGAGTTTTTTAGGCGGTGTTTTTGTTGTTTCAGGCATTCGTTGGGTTTGGAGTGCAAAAATATTTTTATTGCGCTATTATTATTTAAAAGGGGAAACAAAGGCACCGATTCTATCTCATTTACAGAAAACCGGTTATCGTGGGTAGACGGACGAGGGGTAGGAAAATTTTAAGGGGAAGGCGTAAAACCGATGATACATCCAGAGGCTGCCCATAGCCAAGCCGGAATAGCCCAAAGTGAAGGTTTTTTGGTATCTTTTAATAAAACATTGCAACCATGGATTTAACAGTAAAGAAACGGGAAATAAAGGCCGGGATTGATAAAATTGAAGATGAAAAACTTGTTTGGGCCATTGCACGTTTATTGCATTTGGACGATGAAGGAGAAATTCCTGAATGGCATAAACAAGTGGTGGAAGAACGGGTAGTGAAATACGGAAAAAGTAATTCAAAACTTAAAGATTGGGATAAGGTGCAGGGAAAGTTATGAACTACAAGATTAAAATTACAGAAGAGGCGGACGAAAAGAAATTCATAATAAAGATTATTGCTGTACTTCATAATCGCCGGGAACAACTGAAATTTGATTGATTGAATTAATGCACTCCCCTTAATCGGCAACTTCCCATCTACCGGCATAAATTAATGAGTAAGCGGCATAAATTTTGCCCTCTCCCCTTCCATTTAACCCACTAATGGAAAGATTTATTGTTACAACAAGCAAACCGGACGACAAAGATCAGGTGCGGATATTTATCCTTGACCAAAGGACATCTACCGTTATTCACGACTGGACATACCATAAGGAGTTGGAGCATATGGCTAAGCTGCTGATTTTGGAACACTATGGCCACAGCCAGGTAAGATTCAACGACGAGGCCACTGAACCGGCCCCTGATAACACGCATAACTCAGATACCAATAATGTTGAAGATTTTGCTCAATAGCGGAAAAATGTTCCGCCATACATTGTATTGCCGATATCTCCCTTTAAAAATTATTCCACCTTTAAAACCTGGGTATGTTTCAAACCCTTATCAGCACTGGCTTTAACGGCCACCGGATCCAGTGAAAGGCCGTGTTCGGCGGCCAGGGCATGAATAAACTCCGCGCCAAAAAAAATGATTTGCGATGAGTAAAACACCCAGGTTAGCAGCAATAAAATAGCACCCGCCGAGCCATAATTGTTGTCGATATTAAAGTTGCTGATGTAGTAGCCCAGCAAATGTTTGCCCAGCATAAACAACAAGGCCGTAAACAAGGCACCGGGCCAAATGCTGCGCCACAGCGGCTTTGCATCGCTCATGTATTTATATATCAAAGCAAATAACAGGGCGGTAAACAGGTACGATATCAAAAACTCGGCAATGTTTAATATAAACACCGAGGTATGTGGCAAATGGTTGTTCAGGTAATCCGAAAAAATACCCATGGCAATATGCACCGCAAACGATACCATCAAAAGAAAACAAAGACAAACTATCATGGCAAACGAAAACAGACGGTGCATAAAAAACGTTATAATAGGTTGCTTTACATTTCCCTTTACATCCCAAATTAAATTAAGCGACGTGTGTATCTGGCTAAAAACACTGGTAGCGCCTATCAGCAATAAAACAAGTGCAATAATGGTAGCAATGGCGTTGGTGCCGGGTTGGTAGGTAACTTTAATAATTCCGCCTAACTCGGCCGCGCCCTTGGTACCCAAAAAATTTTCAAGTTGCGCTTGTATCTCCCCCTGCGCAATTTCGGGACCCAGTACGGCACCCAAAATAGAAATGACAATAATGATAATAGGTATCAGCGAAAACCCGGTGTAGTACGATAAAGCTGCCCCCAGTGTTAGCGTATCATGTTTTTTAAACAGGCGAAAGCTGTTTACAAAACTATGCCAAAAGGCCAACAGGTGTTTTACTATCAGGGTCATAAGGGTTTTTGATCAGGATGTTGCAGTTGTTTCTATAAAAGTAAATCAAATGAGTTAGCCCTGCAGTTTGTACAACGTTATAAAACGCAACTTGTTTAGTATTTATCGTGTCGCTCTACTTGAATGATCGCTTCTTTATCCTGGGGAAGAAGAATTAAAGAAACTCCCGGATAACTGGTAAGGTAGCCGTCATAAATAGTTTTAACGGCATTTGCAGGTAAAACGGCGCTCAATTCATCCAGATAACGATCGCGGTCTGCTTCATTCTTAAAAGAAACCTTTTCTTCAAACCGGATCCAGTTGCCAAAGTCAGTAATTTCGGTTGAAGTAATTTCAACTGCCCCACTTCCGGCCCTTACGCTTAATTGAGTTGAGTACGTTTTTATTGCTTCGCCTTTATAGCGCTGTTTGGCTGTAACATTACCTTTAGAATCTTTAAACCGGTTGGACGCAGCTTCAAAAACCTTCTTCAAATCAGATATTGCGGGAATGTTCGGATCTAAAAATTTACCTTTTTTCCATTTACCCTGAATTTGGATCTTACCGGTAGCATCGTACAAGGTTCCGTAGTCGTCCCTTTCATTATTATACCATAGCCCGTCGAATTTAGTGCCATCGGCGTATGTGTAAACACCGGCGCCGTTTTCCTTTCCATTCCACCATCGGCCAACATACTTTGCTCCCGCGCTATCGTACTGGCCCAGGCCCGAGGGTTTGCCTCCCTGCCATTCTCCTTCATATTTTTCACCCTTTCCATTTGTCCAAACACCCTTCCCTTCCATAAAGCCCGCTGTCCAGTCCCCTTCTGTTATGTTGCCGTTTTCATCTGCCCATTTCCCTTTCCCCTCCGGCAGACCGTCTTTATAAGTACCGGTATATTTTGCACCGGTAATACCGGTAAACGTTCCCTTACCGTTTAACTTATCCTCTGCCCACTCGCCGGTCCATTCATCGCCATTAACGGCGGTCATGGTACCGGTTCCGTTGATTTGGTCCTTTTTAAAATAACCGGAAAAAATTCTGCCATCCGGGTAGCTTAGCTTTCCAAACCCTTCGCGAAAGCCACCTTTAAATGCACCGGTGTAAGTGTACTCGGGTGTGGTAAGTGTCCCCTGTCCTTCTTTCTTATTGTCCTTATACTCGCCAACATATCTACGTCCGGATGGACTGGTTCCTATTCCGTTACCATTGGCCATGTCATTAGTAAATTCTCCATCGTACATATCACCGGCAGGAAGTTTCCAAATACCATGACCGGTTTTTTTACCATCCTTTAATTCGCCATAATATTTAGAGCCATCAGGCATAATGTGTTCGGTAAGAGAACTGAAGTAGGAGCCTTTCTCCCACGAGCCTTCCTGTATTACCCTGCCCGATGCATTGCTTAATTTGCCGGGGCCGTCCCTCAATCCATCTTTAAAGTGGCCTGTAAATATTTCACCGGTTAAGGTGGTGTAGGTTCCTGCGCCGTTCATCATATCGTTCAGCCATTCGCCTTCATATTTATCTCCGTTTGCTTTTATAAAAGTGCCTTGTCCCCTCTTTTTGTTGTTCTTCCATTCCCCATCAAACTTATCGCCTGTAGCCGAAGTGGATATACCGTGCCCGCTTTTTTCACCGTCCACAAAATTTCCAACGTACTTTTCACTTCCATTCACCAGGGTTCCTTTTCCGTTATAAGTATCGTTTGCCCATTCCCCGTCATAAACTGTAAGGATTCCGCGGCTCAGCTTTCCATTACCACTCCTCCGCGAAAATTGAAAATATCCCGTATAACTCAATCCATCGGGATAAACATAAGTATGGTAGCCACTTTCGGGAGGTGGTTCCACATATGTCTTATAGGTGTCGGGTGCTTTGTCATTGGAATAAGAACGTGAGCCACCGTTATTGGAAGGAGCAGGAGCATAGGGCCTGTCTTTTGGCGGATTGTAAGTGTTGTTGTGATACTCCGGTTGATACTGGCCATTAATAAAGCCAGGCCCGCTTTGCTGGGCAGCAACCGTAAGACAATAGTTTGCGATGATAAAAAAGACAAAATATTTTTTCATGACCACAGTTGCTATTGATGCTTGGCGAAGGTAGATTAATTGTTGGTAGTCCTGTACACGGCCGCTAACCAGAAACAAACTACATTGCACAAAAACAAGCTCCATTAATCCCGATGATCGCCTATTATCTTATCATACCCATATTATATTTTTTCGCCTGGCTGCCTACATCAGTATTATATGTACTGGCCGATGGTGTTGCCTTTGTACTGCGCGATGTTTTAGGCTACCGCAAACAAGTTGTGCTTACCAACCTTCGTAATTCGTTCCCCGAAAAAACGGAAGCCGAAATTCAACAAATAGCAAAAGACACCTACACCCACCTGGCCGACCGGGTAGTGGAGAACATAAAATGCATGACCATCTCTAAAAAAGAAATACTGCAACGCACCAAAGCATTGAACATTG
>JAQBNQ010000209.1 GCA_028288545.1 Bacteroidota bacterium | reverse complement strand
ATCTTAGGATTTAAAATCAGAGGCAAATGGCAGAAATAAAGGTAATGTCGTATAACGTTAACGGGATCCGTTCCGCGGTATCTAAAGGATTTGTTGAGTGGCTAAGGGGCGTAAATCCTGATGTTATTTGTTTGCAGGAAACAAAAGTACATATTGATGATTTTGATCCTAAGCCCTTTGAGGCGTTGGGTTACCATTGCTATTTGTATGATGCCGCGAAAAAAGGTTACAGCGGGGTGGCCATCTTCACTAAAATAAAGCCCGATAATGTTGCCCGTGGCACAGGCATGAAACAATATGACGATGAAGGCCGCACCTTGCGTATTGACATTGGCGACCTGAGCATTATGAGCGCTTATTTTCCCAGCGGCACCACCGGGGATGAAAGACAGGGAGTGAAAATGCAGTTCCTGGGCGATTTCTTTACTTACATACATGATGTAGAGAAAACCCGCAGCAAATTAATAGTTGCGGGCGATTATAACATTTGCCACCGTCCTATTGATATTCATAACCCCATTACCAATAAAGATACTTCTGGTTTTAAACCGGAGGAGCGCGATTGGATGGAAAAATATTTCACCTCAGGATTTACAGATTCCTTCCGTCATTTTAATAAGGAGCCTCACCAATATTCGTGGTGGAGTTACAGGGCCGGAGCACGGAAGAATAACAAAGGCTGGCGTATTGATTACATCTCCGTAACCAAAAATTTAGAGAAAGACCTCCTCGAATCCGGCATGATGCAGGATGCTGTGCACAGCGACCATTGCCCGGTGTATTGCAAGTTGAAAATCTAAAGAAGTAATTAGTATTAAGTAGTTAGTAGTTAGAAACTAGACGCAGTTGGAAATGTAACCATTTTCCTTGTCAGAGAATTTGTATTGTCTAATTACTAAATACTACCTACTAACTACTTCCCTTGTCATGGTTTTGTCAAAATTTGTAAATAAGCCTTGCTGGACTAAGCACTACAAACTATCCGCGGCTCTTTTTCGTTGATTATGTAATCAATCCATGAAGAGAGGCCTACCCATGTTTCATCTTATCTCGTTTTTGCTCCTGGTTTCTTCGTGCATGACCGCATCTAAAAAGAAAGATGACGTGCAGATAAAAGATGTTGCCCGCGAAAGACTGAAACAACATGCAATGACTTTAAAGGAATATGCCCGGCAGCATAAGTATTCCACCGAACTGGGAATATTGGTTGACATGACCATTGCTTCTGATAAGAAAAGAATTTTTGTGGTGGACATGAAAACGGATTCCGTACTCGTATCCGGTTTATGCGCTCATGGGCAATGCGGAGATTATATGCGTGAGGATGTTGTTTTCTCTAATCAGCCAGGCAGCAATTGTTCCTGCAATGGCCACTTTAAAATTGGCGGAAAATACAGCGGCGACTTTGGACTTGCTTATAAACTATACGGTCTGGACTCAACCAACAGCAACGCTTTTGACCGGTTCATTGTGTTTCATTATTACTCATGCGTTTCTGATTTCGAAAACTCCGGCGCCTGCCGAAGCAATGGCTGCCCCATGGTTTCGCCGCAAGTTTTTAAAGACGCCAGCAAATATGTGGATGCTTCTAAGAAGCCCGTGTTGATGTGGATTTATAAATGACCTCACCTAAATCCCTGCCTTTGCCGGTAGGCAGGCTCTCCAAAGGAGAGGACTTTAATACCAAGCCTGTTCACTGCTTTACAACTTTACTTCGATATAAAGTTTGTCCATTGTTATCGTCCAACAGAACAATATACACTCCCGCACTCAAATTTGAAATATCTATTTCTTGTTTGCCCGTGTTAACCGGAAATTGTTTGATAGCCACTAACCTTGATTGCAGATCGCAGATTTTTATTTCGGCGGATGCGGACGAGTTTGACCCTCTTTCGATAAATAAAATATTGCTGGTGGGATTGGGGTAAATATGAAAAGATGCCATTGCTCCTTTCTCGGTGATTCCCGAAACAAAGTAAATTGCAGAATCAATCCATAATATAGAATCAGACCTGAAATACGATAAGGTTGCTCCGGCTCCTCCAGGGACTCCCATCGCCCCCCAGAATTGCGGAGGCCACCATTCAAGAGTGCTACTTTCAATTTGTCTCAGGCCTACTCGTTCAGAGGCATAATAATATGACATTACTTCGCCTCCGTTATACAATTGATATAGTGTTAATAGATTATTAAAGCTGGTGTCATAATAGGTTTGAACACTACAGTTCGGGCCTGTTGAATTGCATATTGGTAAAAGAGAAATGGTATCATTGCCCGGAAGAAATTGATACATACGTTGGAAATTAGTTACCGGAGAATCCAATTTTGTGAAAATTCTTTGAGCAATGGTATTATCCAGGTTTTGAATTGTATAAATAATGGAATCGTTAAGATCAGTTCTTGCTTTCACAGTAAATCCCTTTTTATCCGGGTAATAATGATAGCCGGACGGATAGGACGGATTGCCCCAATCATAGTAACTATAAATAAACGTATCCCCCACCTGCCAGTTAAAAGCCTGCCTTATTGTTAGTGTATCGCTGGCCTTCATTTGCATAAAGGCAAACGCCAACAAAAGCCCTCCAAAAATTTTCTTGTACTTAAACACCATTATTTGCTTCTTTGCCGTCATTAAAAATAAATCAATTATGCGCATTCTCAATTTATATTTTCTTTTTGCTATACTTATTTTAAGCTCTTGCGGAGATGGCGATCAAAAGGCCAAAGCGCACCGCGAAGGAAAGGGTGGCATTAAAATGGGTGGAACTTTCAGGTGTAATGAAAACGAATATTTTAAAAGCCTTTTTCCTTTGGGCATTACGGAGTCGGTAGGACACCATGTTGTTTCGCAAATTTATGAAGGGCTGGTAATGTTCAATCCAAAGGACCTTACGGTTCAACCCGCCCTTGCTACCAGCTGGACCATAAGCGAGGATGCAAAGACCTATACTTTTAAAATCCGCCAGGGAGTTTATTTTCATGATGATACCTGCTTTCCGGGCGGAAAGGGAAGGGAAGTTACAGCGAAAGATTTTGAATACTGCCTTAACCTTTTGTGTACACCGGATGTAAAAAATAACGGGTTCAGCTTTTACACTCCAATTATAAAAGGTGGCACCGCCCATTTTCAGGGTATTCAGCACCAGGATAAAATTGTATCGCCTATTGGCGTTAAAGCTGTTGATGATTCCACTTTGCAAATTGAATTGGAGAATCCTGCCGCTGACTTATTAAGCAGGTTAGCCCTTCCTTTCGCCTGGGTATTTCCTAAAGAAGCTGTTGAATATTATAAGGGAGATATTTTGTATCATACTGTGGGCACCGGTCCTTTTGTTTTAAAGCTTTAAAGCAGGATGATGCCGTAATACTTGCGCGAAACGAAAAATACTGGGGCAAAGATGAATTCGGAAACCAGTTGCCTTATTTAGATGGCGTAAAAATCTCGTTCATTAAAGAAGATAAAACTGAAATGCTGGAATTTCAGAAAGGCAATTTGGATATGAAGTACCGTCTGCCTTTTGATATGATTGACGAAATTATGGATGAGAAAAAGCAGTTGAAGGGTGAGTACAAAAAATTCGTTCTTCAAAGTATTCCAGAACTAACTACCCAGTTTTATGGTTTCCTGGTACCGGATAAAACTTTTGGCGATAAAAATGTGCGCCTTGCTTTTAACTACGCAATCGACCGCGTTAAGATTGCAGATTATACTGCTAAGGGCGAAGGAATTCCTGCCACTTACGGAATGGTACCACTGGGAATGCCCGGTTACGACAACACTTTAGTAAAGGGTTACACTTTTGATGTTACAAAGGCAAAAGAATATTTAGCAAAGGCAGGTTACCCCGGTGGAAAAGGTTTCCCGAAAGTTACTTTAGAAACCAACAGCGGCGGCGGAAGAAATGAAAAGGTGGCAGAAACAATTCAAAAAATGCTACAGGAAAACCTGAACATTGATGTGGAGATTACGCAGGTTGTTTGGGCCCAGCACACCAACAACGTTGAAACCGGGAAATCGAATTTCTGGCGCTTTGCATGGATAGCCGATTACCCGGACCCAATCAACTTTCTTAATTTGATGTACGGAAAAAATGTGCCTAAAACTTTTGAAGAGGCCTCGTACACTAACCCTTTCCGTTATGTAAATTCAAAGTACGATGAACTGTACGAAAAGGCGCTTGCCACTCCGGATATTGCTGAAAGAAATAAGTTGTACGTGCAACTTGACCAGATAGTGGTGGATGATGCTCCGTTTTTGCCTATCTATTATTCGGTGAACAGAAGACTGATTCAACCCTATGTAAACAACTTTAATGCAAACGGTATGGAGTACCGTTCGTTTAGAGAGGTTTGGTTGAACAGGTAG
>JAQBNQ010000088.1 GCA_028288545.1 Bacteroidota bacterium | reverse complement strand
CATCCCAAAGGGATAGTAATCTAAACAGCGTCAAACCATTGCTGGCATTAGCTTTTTCAAAGAACATTTATACCCCAAAACATACCATTTTATGCGTTTTTATGCATGTTTTAGACATGTGTAATTACAAAAATATAAAACAACCACCAATCCCTCTCTCATAACCCCGGTTTTCTGCGCTTAAGTTTGGTCCGTGGAGGCATCGTATTAACTATTTTAATAACGATACGGATTTTAATTTTCCTAACGGCCTTTACCAGCCAGCGCACCGCTGTGCGTAGTATGAAGATGAGCTTTTGCCGGCCGGATGACCGGGTCGTACGGGCGCAGTAAAAAATCATCAAAGCCGTGATAGCTGCCTGGTCTCAAACTTTTGCCGCAAATCTTCCTCCCATTTGCCGGGATACACAACCCCCGCCTTGTACCCCACACACCCACCTTGTGCCCAACAACTATTTTCAAATCCGTCGCTTAAAACAGCAACTTAATTTGGTACAGTACCGTAATAATGGAGGTGGAAGTGTATGGATTTTATTTATGTATGAAACTAATTAAGCCGTGAGCCAGCAAACTATTGAGGAAACAAAAGAGTTTCTGAACCAACCTGAAATAAGCATCTGGATTGACAAATACGACGACGTATTTTCCGATTTCGATTCGCGCCCCTTTGCCGAACGCGCCCTGAGCGATGATTTTTTAAGAGAGGTACGTAAAATGGCCAGCGAAAAAACCGGGGGCGAAATTGAACTGAAATTTAACATCCTCGACGACCAGCGCAACGTCGAATCTGAAGCGGTAATTATCAATAGCCTTAACAAGCATTTCAAAAACATAGCTACCACCTTGCGTAGCGAACAGCGTCAAACACTGCAAAAGGGTTATATGCTTTTGGGCGCAGGGTTTTCGTTGATGATATTCCTGGTATACCTCACTACTATCCCGACTAAAGGAGCTTACTTAAATGGTATTTATTTAATGTTAGAGCCCGTAGGCTGGTTTATGACCTGGACCGGGCTTGACAATGTTTTTCAAAATACCCGCAAAAACAAATCAGCCCTCGATTTTAACTCGCGCATGGCCTTTGCAGCCATTAAGTTCTCATCATTCGATACCGTGGTGGAGGCTGAAACCAAGCAGCAAAAAACAGTTATTCCTTTTGATAACAGCAACCTGCGGGTGGCCTAAACATCCGGCTCTGCCGTTTAACAAACCAAAAAACTTCAATTGTATATGGGACTAAAAAGTTTGTTCAAAAACATACGCGAATACGAAAACCTTCACATAGCCTTATGGCTTATAAAGGACACCTGCTGGGTAATGAGTTGGAAGGTGGTGGGTATGACCATGATCATTCCAACGCTGGTAGTGGCCATTCATCTTGCCTGGAAATCGCGCAAAAATACTTCCGACCTGTTTCACAACGTGGCTGTTTGTCTTTGGATCTCTGCTAACGCCACCTGGATGACAGGCGAATTCTTCTATCATGATTACCTGCGCAATTACGCCATGGTATTCTTTGCAGCAGGCATTGTTGTGGTATCTATCTATTATTTCGGTTATTTTCCCAATCGCAAAAAAGAAGAGATACAAGAAGCACATTAACCTCAAACCTGCCTGCCGATGAAGGCAGGTTCCGCCGTATTTAACATTTAGGGTGTATTAAATTTACACCGATTAGGTTTTAGAGTGTGAATTTCACTTTGCTATACTTACAGATGAACTTTAATTTTACCGGCATGAAAAAAATAACCCTCCTCGTTTTTGTACTGTTTTTTGTTACGGGCTTATTTGCGCAGTCTAAAACTGCAACCTCCCCGCGTGATACCAGCCTTGCACATAAACATGCACCAAAAAGAGAAAACAATGTGGCCAGCAATGTGCCCATGGAAATCCTTGTTAATATAGAAGCAAACATGGTAAATGTATCCGGAGGAAGTATTACTATGGGATGCGATAACCCGCAGGATACTGATTGCTACTATTGGGAAAAACCGGCCCACATGATCACTGTAAGCAATTTTTACATCAGCAAGTACCCCGTAACCCAGCGCCAGTGGGAGGCCATAGTGGGTATCAATCCGTTTTCATCCAAGTACTGTCCGGATTGCCCTGTTGAAAACGTAAGCTGGTACGATACCCAGATATTTTTCAGTAAGCTAAACCAAATGACAGGTAAAGAATACCGCCTGCCAACCGAAGCTGAATGGGAGTATGCAGCTAAAGGCGGAGCTAAAACCAAGGAATTTAAATATGCCGGCAGCAATAATCCCGATGAAGTGGGTTGGAACGGCAATAACAGCAATAAACAAACACACCCCGTAGGCACCAAAAAACCAAACGAACTGGGCTTGTATGATATGAGCGGAAACGTATGGCAATGGTGTTCAGATTGGTTTAACGAAAAGTATTACACAAAAAGCCCTGTACTTAACCCAGAGGGACCTAAAAGAGCTGAGTACCGCGTTTGCCGTGGTGGCTCATGGTGGAGCGACCCTGCCGACACCCGCACAATCAACCGCGACCGCTACCCAGCCGATGCCCGCGACGACGATGTGGGTTTCCGTATTGCAAGAGACAATTAATTCCAATAAAAGCTATAAATAAAAAGAGCGAGAGAAGCAGTAAAACGCTTTTCCCCGCTGTTTTTATTTTGATGACAGCCTTCCTCTTTTTGGCCGGGTTATGGATGTAATTTAGCATTAAGGCACTTTTTCCTTTATTTGCATCCCCAATCAAATTTACAATATGAAATTTCTACCCCTTGTTTTCAAAACTGTGTTAGTTAGTTGCGTTTTGGCTTTTGCCAGCCAGGTTTCGTTTGCCCAGGACAGTACCATCAGTTACCTGCGCGACCCCGACGGGCGGATCCGTGAGCATAATGCCGATTTTATTAAGATGGTTTTAGACGTTAAGTTTAAAGAGAAAGAAGGTAAGGTAATTGGTAATGTAAAGTATGATTTTCGCCCGATACAGTTTGTTATGGATACCCTGTTTTTAAACGCTCCGGGTATTGATATTAAAAAGGTATTACTGGACGGAAAAGAAACGCAGTTTACAACAGATAGCCTGGGAGTTACGATCAAATTTTTGCAGGCCATGGACTGGAACAAGCAATACAAACTTGAGATAAGCTATGAGGCCAGTCCTCGCAAGGGGCTCTATTTTATTGGTTGGAATGTGGATGCCAAAAACACAGATAATGATTTTTATTTTACCCGTAAGCAGATATGGACGCAGGGACAGGGCATAGATAACCGTCATTGGTTTCCCTGTTACGATGATGTGGATGATAAAATGTTAATGGAAACCATCATCACGTTTGATTCATCATATACCGTTATCAGCAACGGGGTTTTAAAAGAGAAGAAGAAAAATACTGATGGAACCTTTACCTGGCACTATGCTATGAACAAGCCTATGGTTTCGTACCTGGTAATGATTGCCATAGATAAATACGCCTATAAGGATTTTAAGAGTAAGAGCGGCATGGTTAGTCGTCAGTATTATTATTCTGATCGCCCGCAAACTGCGGACCCTACCTATAAGTACAGTGGCGATATGATGGATTTTTTGGTGAATGAAACAGGTGTTGTTTACCCGTGGGAAACCTACGCTAACGTACCGGTGCAGGATTTTATGTATGGAGCAATGGAAAATACCACAGCTACAGTTTACGGCGATTTTTTGTTAACCGACGCTCATGGTGCCATTGAACGACCTTATTACAGCACCAATGCGCACGAATTAACACATCAATGGTTTGGGGATTATATCACCGAGTATAGCGCCGCACATCACTGGCTGCACGAAAGTTTTGCCACCTACTACAGTAAGCAGTTTATGCACAAAACTTTTGGCGAGGATATGTACCAATGGATAAAAAGAACGGAGGGAATGGCTGCTATCAATGCAGATAAGAGTGACCGGTTTGCTATAGGACATTCTCACGGTGGGGGCCCGCGTGTTTACCCAAAGGGAAGTTATGTTATTGATATGATAAGATATACCATAGGGGATTCGGTTTATAAGCGCTGCATTAATGGCTATTTGAAAAAACATGCCTATGATAACGTGAACAATCACGACTTTATGATGGCCTTTATGGAAGGAGCGGGGGTTAACCTGGATTGGTTTTTTAATCAATGGGTATTTAGAAGCGGCGTACCAAACTATGAAGTAAGATATGAGCGCTTAGACGACCGCATTGTTTTTTATGTGAATCAAACACAGAAGGTGGATAACCTGGCTGACTATTTTAAGATGCCGGTGATTTTTGAAGTGCATTTTAAAGATGGCTCATCTACTACCAAGCGGGCCTGGATAAGCAATGCTTCGGATACAGTATATGTTAGCGGGCCCAAGGGCAAACAGGTTGATTATACATTGTTCGATCCTGCGTCGAACGTTTTAAAGACAGTTACTTTTAAAAAGAGTTTTGATGAATTAGCAGCACAGGCTGAAAAGGCTAAAAACTTCATTGACCGGTATGATGCGGTTGCCGCTTTACGTGATTATAGCGCCGATATGAAAAGAGATTTGCTGATTCGCATTTTTAATAAGGGGAATTACAACATTTTGCAGAAAGAAATTGTAACTCAATTGGCACATGACAAGGATGCGGCCACTTTGGAGTTGTTTAAAAAAGCGCTGCACGATGCCGATAACGTGGTAAGGCGTTCGGTAGTGGAAAGCCTGGATGAATTTCCAGAAAGCCTTGTGCCGGCCGTGGAGAAACTATTGCAGGATAGCAGCTACACGAATGTTGAAATTACTTTGCGCAAATTATGCAGGCTTAATCCTGCTGCTACAAATATTTACCTGGAACAAACAAAAAGCATAAGAGGAATTGCAGACAATGTTCGCCTTGCGTGGTTAGACCTGATAAGCAAAACGGCCGGCGACTCGTCTAAGTTTATGAAGTTGTTGGTTAACTATACTTCTGATAAATATGAGTTCCGTACCCGTGTTGGGGCAATTGAAATTTTGGAACGTCGTGATTACTGTGATGCCGATTTGATAAAGAATTTGTTTAATGCAGCCTTGTATACCAATAGTCGTTTAAGTGGTCCCGCCACCAAAGCACTAAAAACGCTTTTGAAGAAGCCGGAGAATATGGAGACAGCAAAAACCATATTTAATTTAACAAAGTGGCAGGATTGGGAGAAGAAAATATTGACTCCCCTCGTAAAGGCCTGATGGGGCATTACTGTAAGAAATTAATTACGACGCGCTTTCAACCATAAACATGGGGTCGGGTTGAAATCTTTTCCAGTCGTCGATTATTTGCTTTTTAAGATCCTGGATGACGG
>JAQBNQ010000189.1 GCA_028288545.1 Bacteroidota bacterium | reverse complement strand
CTACCCACCGCCGTATTGCCGCCCGCACCGCTATTTAGACTGTATAATGCCGAATCGCCAATGGCTACAAGGTTAGAAAGAGTGGTGTTCTTATACAAAGCATTAATACCCACGGCAACATTACTATTGCCCGTAGTATTAAAACCTAATGAATAAGTGCCACTGGCGGTATTATTGCTGCCAGTGCTGTTATTTGTGAGTGCCTGAAATCCGCTGGCCACATTAAATGAACCATTATTAAAAACCAAAGCAGATCTTCCAATAGCTGTGTTGAACGAACCGGTAGTATTTACCTGCATTGCCTGAGTTCCTATTGCAGTATTGTCCAGGCCGCTGACATTAAGATTCAATGAGTTCTGCCCAACGGCGGTATTTCTAACGCCGGTTGTGTTATAATTCAAGGCTGCCGCCCCGATAGCAGTGTTAGAATTGCCACTTGTGTTTGAACTGCCTGCAAGGTTGCCCCAAAAGGCATTGCTAAAATCAATCCTTCCCGAAGGTTGGTTATTCATACGAACGTTGAACGGTACAACATCAGTGGTTCCTATAAAATTAACGCCGTTAACAGTACCTGCATTGCCGGTAAGTCCCCACGCATTCTGCGAACCATCTGCTCCGGTAGCACCCGTTGCCCCTTGCGGCCCGGTATTTCCATCGTTACCGGTTGCTCCGGTTGCGCCTGTGTTTCCAACAGCACCGGTAAGGCCCTGCGGTCCTTGCAGGCCGGTTGCTCCGGTTACTCCCGGATCACCTTGCGGCCCGGTAGCACCTGTTGCACCGGTAGTACCTTGCGGCCCGGTTACTCCCTGGGCACCTGTTGACCCGGTAGTGCCCTGAACTCCTGTTGGTCCAATCGACCCCGTTGAGCCTGTCACTCCTGCGGTACCAGTCGCGCCAGTAGCACCTGTATTGCCTTGAAGTCCCTGCAAGCCAGTTGCCCCCGTCGGTCCGGCTGCGCCTTGTACACCGGTAGCACCGGCAACTCCGGTCGCTCCCTGTGGGCCAGTGGGTCCCGAGGTGCCCGCTGCGCTATTTGCCGCGAACAGGGCATAAGGCACACTTATTAATTGCGAGGTGCCCATAACCTGGTACCCTGAGTTATTTACATTAACATCTACCTCCAGATATTTAGGCCCGTTGCCCCAGTTAACCACACTCAAAGTCCCCACCATGCCAATCTGAACGTTTACTAATCCAAACTTATTGGTCACTGTGTTTTGTACTTCATTAAAAACAGGGCTACCATTGGGAGTTAAATCATGAATGATAAAACGCAAGGATACTGGTGTTGAATCCGGTTGGGGCGAACCTGAGTTATCCCGCACCACCGCCTGGTAATTCATTAGTTGCGGTGCCTGGGCCTTTGCCATAAAAGAGGCGCCCATTACTACAGAAACAATAATTACATGGAGGAGTGATTTGTTTTTCATAACTCAAAGTTTATGGAAATACGCCAAGAAAGATATATCTGTTATGAATGTAGGATTCTTTTAATGATTTAAAGCTTTGTTGATTGCAAAATCCTTAGACAAGGAACTCAATAGTTACTGTAAGCGGTTTAACTTTTGTTTTCAAATAAACGCATAAGACAATACGTTATATATTTTTGCCCATAATGCCCTACCACTATATCAGCCATCGTTATTCGGTCAAAAACCTCTTTTTAATAATTATTTTCTTCGCAGCCGTCAACTTTTGGCCAGGCTTGCTGTTAGCTCAAACCAATCAACTTCCCGTTTCAGCAAAGGATAATGAAAAATGTCTTGTAGGCTATAAAGACTCCAGTGGCCGGTGGCTCATTCAACCCCAATTCATTTCGGCAGGAAAATTTGACCCCGATTTTGCCATCGTATTTTATGGCGAAAAATTTGGACTGATTGACACTAAAGGGCAATTTATTTTGCCAGCCAGGTACGACGAACTGAAAGAATGCTCTAATGGCCAATACATCTACCGCATGGCCGAACATAACGGCGTTATTCTTTCGAGTGGGAAAGAACTTTTGAAGGAGATAAAAGGTAGTCTATTCTGCAATGGGCGGGGTTATACAGTAAAAAATGAACAACAGAATTTATTTGGCTACATTGATTCAGATGGAACTATTATTCAACCTCAGTTTCGAAATGCATTGTCTTTTCGTTCGCGTTTAAACACACCTGGCGTTGCGCATTTTACTACCGATAGCACAGAAGGTTTTATTACCCGGAAAGGAGAGAAAATATATGAAGGAGCGCAAGGCAGTATAATTGAAAATTTTAATGGCAACGGTTTTTTTGCCGGTATGAACGGCACCTATCATATATACCTTTGGACGGGCAAACTACTTTATCCCAAAGTTGTAGACAGCGTATGGAGCTGGTTTGGAAACCCGATTAACATTATCGAAGGCGGCAAGTACAAATTGATTGATGAAAACGGTCATGTAATATCTGGCGGGTATGACTTTATTGATCGCTTTAGCGTAAGGGGAAGTGCGGTGTGTCGCCTGAATGGGAAATACGGATTGCTGGACAAATCGGGCAGAGAACTTTTACACCCTCTGTACGATGAAATTAAAACCCCGGATGTTTACGATTATTATAATATCCGGCCATCTTCTCTTCAAATTTATATTCCCGTTAGAAAAGGTAATTTGTATGGTATTATAAATGACACCGGCGGAGTAGTTATTGAGCCGAAATACAATTATGTGTTGGGCATAAATAGTAACACCATTATGGTTGCATTAGCTGATGGGAAACTCCTTGCCCTGAATCTGCACTCCCTGGATCCTCTTCCCTTAAAAATGGCAGGCAGCATTATAGAATATAATGATGGTCAAATTGTATTTCGTGTTGATACTAATTATGGAATTGCCGATGGAATGGGAAATGTAATTGTTAAGCCCATGTACCAAATCATACAACCGTGGAACAACAATTTTGTTGTCCGCAAAAAGGATTTATATGGTGTTGTCAACCCTACAGGAGAGGAAATAATACCTACGCGTTTCAAACAAATCCTTATTTACTACCAGCGCTCATATACAGATGCTGTGCAGGATGACCGTTTTTTGTATGTGCAAACTCAAACCGGTTACACCGGCGTTTTAGATATCAACTATAATTGGGTGCTGGATACTATCTACAAAAACCTGTCCTATTTCGATTCGAAGCAAAGTGTTTTTTGGGTTATGGACAAGGATAGCACCTGGGGTATTGCCGATGAAAATGGCAAAATTATTTCACGGGAAAAATATGATTACAACGGGGTGTTTAACGACGATCGTTGTATTGTGGTAAAGAATAACCGTATAGGCCTCATTGATATAACCGGAAAAACACTTCTTCCATGCATTTACGACCAAATAATACCTGAGGTAAATGGGTTCTACTGGTACAGTAAAGACTCACTTTGGGGCCTTGCTGATTTTAACGGAAAGAAAATCATTGGGCCTATTTTACAGGACTTTATGGGCTTTAATAACATTTGCGCTTTTGGGAAAACAGATGGGCACTGGGGTGTGATAGATTTAACAGGAAGTTTTACAATTGGATATAAGCGCCTCTGGCAACTTTCGGCGCAAAACGAGGGGGAGAATTTATCTGAAAATGAAGGCGGGTATAGGGCAGAATATATTCCCATCGAATATAATTTTGAAGAGGGATACCCTTTCACTTCGGGCGTAACGATTGATATTTTTTTACTGAAAGACAGTCAAAATAGCCGTCGCGAAGTGGCGTTAAATGACAGAATCCTGGACATGGCGCACATGGCACATGAAAATGCCGTTCGACAAAATCTGTCGGGCACTGTAATTTTGGGCGATAGTCCCTATGAGGAGGGTTGGCAAGAACCTTCAGGTTCAGGCTGGTCAAATATATACAGTTACATGACTTTGAACCTGACAAAAAACACCTGTACTATTAGCGCAAGTGCTGAACAGGAGGGACATGGAACGAGCAATAGATCAGAAACAAAAACCAATTATTTATTTACGGGGGATTCCTTACAGGCGCTTGAGTTAGATGAGTTGTTTGCTAAAAGTGATTACAAAGCAGTACTAAGCCGATTATGTATGAAGCAGATCAAAGATCTGGATGGCGTGGAAATTGAGTGCAGCAATCCCGAAAACCTGGTGCCTGTTCAAAATTTCGAAATAACGGATGATGGTCTTGTATTCTGGTTCGTTAACCATGCGGTGGTGGAAAATGATGGCGCGGTTAATGATGCTAACCCCAATTATTTTCCCTTAACCATTGCTTATAAGGATATTGCCTCCGTTGTTAATAAGCGCGGGGCTTTGCGCGGGTTTTATTGAACTCTTTAATCCTTTAATTGTTTAAAAAATGTATTAGCGGTATGGGTTTTTCTATCGCCATAGTTCTATTTTCGTCGCATGAGTTATTTGGATGAGTTAAATGAAGCGCAAAGGGCAGCCGTTGAAAATGTAGATGGCCCCACGCTTATTATTGCAGGCCCCGGTTCGGGCAAAACAAGGGTACTTACTTTTCGTATTGCGCATTTGCTGAAACTTGGAGTTGATTCGTTTGGCATTCTGGCACTTACGTTTACTAATAAAGCGGCTGAAGCGATGCGCCAGCGTATTGAAAAAATTGCCGGCACTAACGCGCGTAGCTTGTATATGGGCACGTTCCATTCGGTGTTTGCCAGGATTTTAAGAGTAGAAGCGCCTAAAATCGGCTACCCTGCCAACTTTACTATTTACGATACGGAAGATTCAAAATCCCTGCTTAAAACAATTATCCGCGAGCAAGGGCTGGATGATAAAATCTATAAGCCCAACCAGGTTTTGTATAGAATTTCGGGAGCCAAGAATTCTCTGATAACGCCGGAAATGTATGCAGCAGACCCGGAAAACATTTTAGAAGACAGGAATGCAAAGCGCCCCGAAACGGCGAAGCTTTACCGGCTATATACAGAACGCTGTTTTAAAAGCGGTGCTATGGATTTTGACGACCTGCTTTTAAATATTCATATCATCCTGGAAAAATTGCCGGAAGTACTTTATAAGTACCAGCACAAGTTTCGTTACGTGTTGATTGATGAGTTTCAGGATACTAACTATTTGCAGTATTCTATTGTAAAGAAGATTGCCGACGTATTTCAAAACATAACCGTGGTGGGGGATGATGCACAAAGTATTTATGCGTTTCGTGGAGCCACCATTGACAATATCCTGAATTTTGAAAAAGATTTTCCGGAGCTGAAAGTTTATAAACTGGAACAAAACTACCGCAGTACACAAAACATTGTAAAGGCTGCCAACGAACTGATACACCGAAACAAGCACCAGTTAAAGAAGGAGATCTGGACGCAGAACGACAAGGGAGAAGACATAAAGGTAGTACGCACACCCAGCGACAACGAAGAAGGCAGATGGGTAGCAGACTCCATCATGGAATTGAAAATGCGCGAACATCATAAAAATTCCGAGTTCGCAATTTTGTATAGAACCAATGCGCAGTCACGTGCATTTGAAGAGGCCCTTCGCCGGCATAACATTGCCTATAAGATTTACGGAGGCATGAGTTTTTACCAGCGCAAGGAAATAAAGGACCTGTTGGCCTATTTAAAATTGACGGTGAATCATTTTGACGAGGAAGCCATGAAGCGTGTAATTAATTATCCTGCGCGAGGAATTGGCCAATCGACCATTGATAAGATAAGCATCATTGCGGGTAACGAGGGCAAAAGCACCTGGGAAGTTTTGGAAAACATTACCTCCTACGATTTTACACCGCGTTCCAAAACAGCTATTTCGGAATTTGTGTACATGATAAAAAGTTTTGCTGCACAGGCAGATACAAAAACTGCGTATGATCTTGCATCCTCCGTTGGCAAAACCACCAGGCTAATAGCAGAACTTTACAACGATAAAACAGTAGAGGGTGTTAGCCGTTTCGAAAACGTACAGGAGTTGTTGAACTCTATTAAAGAGTTTGTGGAAGAAGATGAGTTGCAGGATGACGAAGTGATTACGAGGGACAAGACGCTCGGCACTTTTATGCAGAACGTGACCCTGCTAACCGGTGATGAAAAAAGTACCGAAAACATGGACTCGGTAAAATTGATGACGGTTCACGCGGCGAAGGGATTGGAGTTTCCGGTGGTGTATGTGGTGGGACTGGAAGAAAATCTTTTTCCGGGTGCACAATCCTTATACAGCCTTGAAGATTTGGAAGAAGAAC
>JAQBNQ010000179.1 GCA_028288545.1 Bacteroidota bacterium | reverse complement strand
GGAAACCTTCCAATCTTACTATTCCCGGTTCTCCCATGATACGATTAATGTTTGATAGTAATTTTGTTGGCACCAGTTCAATGGCCGCAGCAATACATGAGACTGAATTGGACAACGAAAATCTGAGCATTTTCCCCAACCCAACTACGGGTGAGATCAATTTAAAGAGCAGCAGTAATTCTTCTTTCGATATTGATATTACCAATGCTATGGGACAAACCGTTATACACAACTCATCTGTTACTGATAGGTTGAGCCTGAGCGAACTTTCGAACGGGGTTTACCTTATTACCGCCCGCAATTTGCAAACGGCTAAAACATACCGGAGCAAGATCATCAAAACTACTTTTTAATGAAGGTGATATTGTTTGATGGTGTTTGCAACTTGTGCAATGGCCTGGTAAATTGGGTTATTGACAGGGATACCAAAAATCAGTTCAAATTCTCTTCTTTGCAATCGGCGTATGGCCAAAAGATCATTCAGCAATTTGGCATAGCCGGCGAATATATGGACACCGTAGTTTTAGTTGAAGATGACCGTGCTTTTCTTAGATCAGAAGCTGTTTTAAGAATTTTACTACATCTCGGCTATCCGTACAAAATACTCTATGGCTCAATTATTGTTCCCAAATTTATACGGGATGGCATTTATTCCTTTATTGCAAAGAACCGGTACCAATGGTTTGGAAAAAGGGATACTTGCAGGATTCCTGATATACGATTGAAATCAAAATTTTTAGAATAGTATATGCGGAAGTTGTTGTTGCTGGCTATTATAGTCCCGCTTTTGATAGGAGGCTTTATTTACTGGATTTTTGTTGCCCCAAACATAAAGGGCAAAAGGATAACGGTAAAAATCCCAACGGGCTCAAGCTACGAGGATGTTGTAAAGATTCTGAAAGACAACGACATACTAAAAAGCGAACTCACATTTTCGATAGTTAGCAATTTGAAGCACTACCCCGGCGAGGTGAAAGCCGGCTACTACGTTTTTAACCGCAATATGAACAACAGGCAGATAGTAAATATGCTTCGCCTGGGTTTGCAAACACCGGTTACCCTGGTTATTTATAACATCCGCACCAAACAGGAATTTGCGGGCCTGGTGGGCCGAACCCTCGAAATTGATTCAAACCTGTTACTGGCAAAATTAGATGACCCCGCATTTTGCAAAACTTATGGCTTGGATACCAACAGCATTCTTACCCATATTATACTTGATAATTACGAATGCTACTGGAATACTTCTATTTTAAAATTGTTTGAAAAGCTGGATGCTGCCTACAAGGTGTTTTGGGATAAGGACAGAAAAACGCTGGCTGATCAGATTGATTTAACTCCCACACAAGTGACAATACTTGCCTCCATCGTTGAAAAGGAAGTAATGCACGAAAAGGAATTGCCAACCGTAGCTGGCGTTTACCTGAACCGTTTAAAGAAAGGAATGCCTCTACAAGCGGACCCAACTGTAGTTTTTGCGTTGGGTTATTTTTCCGCCAAAAGGGTTTATACTTATTACAAAGATGTTGAATCCCCCTATAACACTTTCAAACATACGGGTCTTCCTCCCGGGCCTATTTGTATTCCCTATAAAAGATCAATAGATGCGGTGCTTAATGCCGAACAGCATCAATACCTGTACTTTTGCGCTAACCCGGATTTAAGTGGCTATTCACTCTTCTCAAAAACGCTGGATGAACAGAATAAAACTGCCACTCAATACCGCAAAAAGTTAAACGCTATGCACATTCACTAGGCCAGTCAAATGCTTACCTGGTGTTTTCCATTCGTTCTTTCATCTCCCTTTTTTCCAGTTTTCTTTCCATCTTTTGAACGGCAGGATCGCAAGTACTGTTTTTGTACACCAGTATCTTCACCGTTCTCATACTGAAAATTCCTCCTGTAAGCGTTGTTACAAGCATATCGATAAGGTTGAAACTGCTTTTTACCTGGTATCCACATTCGGCAGGGGCATGAGGATTAGCCTTATTTAATGCCCAACCGCCCCAAAACAAATAAAACTGCTTATCGTGCGAATACCTTACCGTTTCAGTTTTTCCAACCGGGCCGTTGCCAACTGTGGTCCGGTTAACAAAGCATGAATTTAAAGAGAGGGCCATGGTTAGTATAAGCAACCAATTGAGTAATACTTTCATAGTACAGGTTTTGGTCAAAATTATCGATTCCCAAGAAATGCATCCGTTAATTGATTTTAAAACTATTTTTTGAGGTTTAGCCCTTCCCTTCTATATTGCTTTGAATTAAACCGCAATGTTTACCTACCAGCATCAAATAAGGGTTAGATACGGCGATACAGACCAAATGGGCTATGTATACTACGGCAACTATGCCTATTACTATGAACAGGCCAGGGCCGAGGCTATCCGCTCGGTAGGGGTGAGCTATAAGGATATTGAAACATCGGGGGTAATGATGCCGGTTACCCGAATGAACATCAAATACATTCAGCCCGCATTTTATGACGAATTGCTAACCATTAAAGCTATAGTTCCACATATTCCAAGCCGCATCATTCTGTTTAAATACGAAGTTTTAAATGAAAAGGGAATCCTTATCAACGAGGGCGAAACACATCTGATATTTATGGATATAATTTCTAAAAAAATCAGAACGGCCCCCGATATCCTCCTTGAAAAGTTTAAACCTTATTTTAAAGTTTAATTTTACGCCGGGCTAGCGTGATGAAGAAAATCTGGAAGAAACTTAAGGTAAAGTACCCGGTACTGGTTGATTGGGAGGTGGACGCAAAACTGTTTACCATGCCCGGGTTGGAGGGTATTCCTGTTTATGACGTTTATAATTTCTTTATTGCCGAAATAAGAGCTAATTCATTACCGGCACGAAGTAAATCAATAGCGTACAGCTTCTTTCTGGCTATTTTTCCTGCCCTCGCTTTTATTTTTACCCTTATCCCCTATTTGCCGTATTTCAGGGATCTGGATACTAATATTCTCAATTTTCTAAAGCAAGTACTACCTAACGAGGACTCTTACGCATTTGTCAAATCCTTTATCGAACCTTTTCTGCGCGACTTAGCCAAACACAAACGCGGGGGATTACTAACCGGTTCCTTCTTCCTGGTATTATTCCTTTCATCAAACGGTGTAATGGCCATGATGAGTTCATTCGATAAATCGCATGAGACTTATAAAAAGAGAAATGCCTTTCAAAAAAGATACGTGGCATTAAAAATCACCCTACTTCTAATATCGCTCTTCATCTTTTCCATAGCCCTTATCGTATTGGGTAAAGAACTTATCACACTACTTTCGGTTCAATTAAAGATACAAAGCAAATTCACCCATGTTTTGCTCGATGTTCTCCGCTATGTGCTTATTACCCTGCTGTTCTTCTTCTCTATTTCTCTTATTTATTACTACGCGCCGGCCGTTAAGAAGAAGTATAAATTTATCTCAACGGGCTCTACCGTTGCTACCATCCTATCCATCCTCATCTCCGTTGGGTTTTCGTACTATGTGGC
>JAQBNQ010000084.1 GCA_028288545.1 Bacteroidota bacterium | reverse complement strand
TTTTGATTCAACCAATAACCAGCTTACCATTACGGTGGAGTTGCACTACACACAAGCAGTAACCCAGCCGAACAATCTGACTATCGAATTGATTGAAAATAATATCGTAACAGCGCAAAAGAACGGTGCGGTGATAGATACTTTTTATGTACATAACGATGTATTGCGCGATATAATTACCGCCAACCAGGGCGATAATTTGACGGATAGCCTTCAGGCCGGAAGGGTAATCAGAAAGATATACAGAACCGTTTTAGACGCCGCCTGGAAACCTAAGAACCTGAACGTAGTTGCCTTCGTTCATGAAAACTCCCAAAACTCAAAGATCATCTACCAGGGTAAACAAATTTCGGTAGAATAATTCAAGTAAAGAATTAGCCACAGATTCACAGATTAATGCAAAATCCAGCAACGGTATTAATCTGTGAATCTGTGGCTAAAAATGTATTTTATACCCTGGTGCATTGATGACAAAATGATTTTAAATTTACGGCTATGAAAATTTCGTATAACTGGCTTAAAAATTACGCTGACTTTAACCTTACACCCAAAGACCTTGGAGAGGTATTAACCGGTGTGGGCCTTGAGGTAGAAGATATTATTGCTTTCGAAACAATACAGGGGGGATTGGAAGGTGTTGTTATTGGTGAAGTAAAAGAATGCAGCAAACATCCGGACGCCGATAAATTATCCGTTACAAAAATAGGTGTGGGCAAAGGCGAACTGTTGCAAATTGTTTGTGGGGCGCCGAATGTAGCAGTAGGCCAAAAGGTGGTTGTGGCTTTAGTAGGCTCAACGCTTTATCCAACTGCGGGAGAAAAACTGCAAATTAAAAAAGCGAAGATACGTGGTGTTGAAAGCTATGGAATGATATGCGCCGAAGATGAAATAGGTCTGAGTGAAAGCCACGCCGGCATTATGGTTTTAGATGCAACGGCAATAGTCGGTACCTCAGCTGCCGATTTTTTTAAAGTGGAGAAGGATTCAGTTCTTGAAATTGGCTTAACACCTAACCGGGGCGATGCAAACTCGCATATTGGTGTGGCAAGGGACCTGGCTACGGCTTTGAATGTAACTTATAAGTCGAAGGTGAATTTCACCAAACCCGATATTTCAAAATTCAAATTTCAGGTTTCAAATGCTGCAAAGCCGCTTTCGGTTGAGATATTGGATAATGAAGCTTGTCCGCGTTATTCCGGTGTCACCATTTCGGGTATCGAAGTAAAAGATTCCCCGGATTGGTTGCAGAATAAATTGAAGGCAATTGGGCTCCGTCCTATCAACAACGTAGTGGATATTACCAATTACGTATTACACGAATACGGTCAACCACTCCATGCCTTCGATGCCGATAAAATACGCGGGGGCAAAGTGATTGTAAAGAAATTGCCCGAAGGCACGACTTTTAAAACGCTGGACGGAAAGGATATAAAGTTGAATGCTGAGGACCTGATGATATGCGATGCTGAAGGCGGAATGTGTATTGCAGGTGTGTATGGAGGTGCAAATAGCGGAGTAACCGCAACTACCAAAAACATCTTTTTAGAGAGCGCTTATTTCGCCCCAACAGGAATCAGAAAAACCGGTACCCGCCATAATTTGCGGACAGATGCAGCAATGCATTTTGAAAAAGGTTGTGACCCGAATATTACGATTGATGCTTTAAAACGCGCCGCATTATTAATAGTGGAAATGGCCGGAGGAAAGGTGTCCTCTGAAATCATGGATATTTATCCTCAGCCAATTGAAGGCTGGAGATTTGATGTTTCGTTTGAAGGAATGAAACGTCTGGCAGGTTTTGATATGGGCAAGGATGTAGTAAAAGAGATAGTGACCCGGCTTGAAATAAAAATTGAAAAAGAAGAAGGAGATATTTTAAGCTTACTGGTTCCCGCTTTTAAAACCGATGTAAAGCGCGAAGCCGATGTAGTGGAGGAACTGATACGCATTTATGGATACAACAGCTTTGCCCTGCCAAAATCCCTAAGGTCCAGCTTGTCGTTTAGCCCTAAGGTGGATGCGCAGAAATCAGAGAATTTAATTGCTGATATGCTTACCGGTACAGGTTTTAGCGAAATATGGACCAACTCCGTAACGCATTCTAAGTTTGAAGAAGATGAGTTGCTGAAACAACACCAGGTAAAACTATTGAACAGCGAAGGTGCAGGGCTTGATTCCATGCGCAGCTCCATGCTTTATACCGGGTTGGAAGTGATCGCCTACAACCAAAATCGCAAGGCAACTGATTTGCGATTGTACGAGTTTGGCAAAACTTATTTAAAGGTGGACAATGCTTATAAGGAAACCCGCCATTTAGCCATTTTCCTTACGGGCAAAACGTCTGAAAATAACTGGCTGGATAAAGGTTCTTCATATAACTTTTATCACCTGAAAGGCTATGTGATGAATATCCTGCATCGCCTGGGTCATACCGGCTTTGAAAAGGAAATATCTGAAAACACACCTTACTCTTTCAGTTTGGTTTTGAAAATTGAAGGAGTAGAAGTAGCCAGGCTTGGCTCTGTTGCAAAACAAACACTTGCTAAGTTTGATATAAAGAACGAAGTGTTCTATGCCGATCTCAACTGGGAATATTTGCTGGATAAAACCCAGTTTACCAAAATATCATTTACGGAGTTACCGAAATTCCCGGCCGTTCGCCGCGACCTGGCGATGATGGTCAACGAAGACCTTCAGTTTGATACCATTGAGAAAATAGCAATCACCGAATCAAAAAAATTGTTGCAGGAAGTTTCCTTGTTTGACGTTTACAAAGGGGATAAAATTGAAAAAGGCAAAAAGAGCTACGCGGTAAGTTTCGTTTTTCAACACCCCGACAAAACCCTCACGGACCAGGAAATTGAAAAGGTAATGGGTAAGTTGATGAGTAAATATGAGAGCGAATTGGGAGCGGTGATTAGGAAGAATTAAAGGTCTTAAACCCGTCAAGTGGTTCCTACCCTTGGCACGGTTTTGAAGAAAAGGTGTCTGCTTGTGGTCAACCCCAAGGCATCGCCGTTAACAGGACTAGAATTCAAAAGAACAATTCCGGCTACCGGTATTAATTCTCTACCGGAATAAAATACAGCGTAAATGTTCCGTAGGAACAACATATCGGTAGCTGATGATTAAAAAGGATATTCGCGTCCTGGTAAGGACGCTACCTTTTGAATCCATTCACGCAGAGAAACCTAATACCCCAAAATCTTCATCATACTCTCCGCAGTCTGTTCCTCAGCAAAAACCTTGTAAACAAATTCGCCCTTTTTCTTCTCATCAATTAAAATGTGCGGTGGGGATGGAAGGAGGCAATGTTTTATTCCGCCGTACCCACTTAAAGTATCCTGGTAAGCTCCGGTGTTAAAGAATCCGATATATAGTTTATCTCCCTGCTTGATTTTGGGCAGATACACCTGGTTAATATGCGCATCACTGTTGTAATAGTCGCCCACATCGCAGGTAATACCGCCTAAGTTTACGTGCTTGTAATCATCTTCCCACTTATTAATGGGTAACATGATAAAGCGTTGCGATAGCCCCCATATATCGGGCAGGTTGTTCATTAGCGAGCCATCCAGCATGTACCAGGTCTCGCGGTCGTTCTGGCGTTTTACGCCTAGTACGCCAAAAATTACAGCGCCGCTCTCGCCAACAGTGTAACTGCCGAACTCAGTAAAAATATCGGGCTCGTCTACGTTTTCGTTGTTACAGGTTGTTTTGATCTGCGTAACAATTTCATTTATCATGTACTCGTAATCAAAATCCGCTGCCAGCGAATGTTTAATAGGCATTCCGCCACCAAGATTGATCGCAGTTAACTCCGGGCATATCTTTTTCAAATCGCAATAAACTTCCAGTGCTTTGTGAAATTCCGTCCAGTAGTAGTTTACGTCCTTAATGCCCGTGTCAATAAAAAAGTGAAGCATCTTCAGCTTAAAGTTCGGACTGTTCTGAATTTTAGCCTGGTAGAAAGGCACGATGTCGTTATACCGTATACCAAGGCGCGATGTATAAAACTCATATTTAGGTTCTTCCTCTGCGGCAATACGCATTCCAATATTCATCGGCTCCGTAATGCCCTGAAATTTTTCTAACTCATCCAGGTTGTCGAGAATGGGGATGATATTCTTATAGCCGTTTTTAAATGCGTCAAGAATATTATCAATATACTTTTGCGGTTTAAAGCCGTTGCAGATGATAATACCATCCTTCTTTATTTTCTTCTTTTCTTCCAGTCTTTTTATAATATCAAAATCGAAGGCAGAGGAAGTTTCAATAAAAACTTTGTTCTTCAGCGCCTCTTCCAGCACAAACGAAAAATGAGAGCTTTTGGTGCAGTAGCAGTAATTATAATCTCCGCGGTAATCGTTATTGGCAATAGAGGAGTTGAATAGCCTTCGCGCCTTTTGGATCTGTTGAGATATTTTGGGTAGATAGGTAATGCGCAGTGGACTGCCGTACTTTTCAATGATCTCCATTAGCGGGAGGCCATTCCACTGTAAAAAGCCTTTTTCAGTCTTAAAATCCTTTTGAGGAAAGTCGAATGTCTGCTCAATAAGCTCGCGATACTTTGGATTCTTGATCATTGTCGGAAAAAATTGTCCGCGAAGTTATATTTTTAGCCGCAGTAATAGGATTTTTTTAACCGTAAATAGCAAGGGGCGGGGCCTCTATAAAATGACACTTGAAGAAACATTAAAGCAAAACACCATTGCAATTTTTAAATCTGAATTTGACGCTGATATTTCTGCTGATGCGGTAACTTTAAATATTACCAAAAAGGAGCACGTTGGCGATTATACCATTGTTGTATTTCCACTTATCAAATTCTCTAAAAAATCGCCCGAGCAAACTGCTGAAATATTGGGTAATAAGCTCAAAGAAAATTCGGGCATTGTTGGCAGTTTTAATGTTATCAAAGGCTTTTTGAATCTTTCTTTTACGGATGCTTTTTGGCAGACCCGTTTAAAGGATATAGCTGGTAATAAAAACTACGGAACCTTTGCTGCCAATAAGCGCAAAGTAGTTTTAGAATACTGCGGACCTAATACCAACAAGCCCCTGCATATTGGCCACCTGCGCAATATGCTTTTAGGTTTTAGTATGAGCGAAATACTAAAAGCCAACGGGTATGATGTTACAAAAGTGAATATCTATAACGACCGCGGTATAGCCATTTGCAAAAGCATGGTGGCTTATAAACGTTACGGCAAGGGCGCTACACCACAATCAACCGGAATAAAAGGCGATCACTTTGTGGGTGATTGGTATGTTAAGTTTAACGAGGTAGCCAATGAAGAGATAAAGGCTTTGCCAAATGCTCCGGCCGATAAAGATGAAGCGCAAAAGGCTACGTCCATATTTAAGGAAGCGCATGAAATGCTGTTAAAGTGGGAGGCCGGCGACCCGGAAACTATTCGCGATTGGAAGCAAATGAACGATTGGGTGTATGAAGGATTTAATGAGACCTTTAAATTGCTCGGGGTAGATTTTCAGAAGGATTATCACGAAAGCGAAACTTATAAACTGGGCAAGGATATTATTGATGAGGGATTAGCTAAGAAGGTTTTCTACAAACGGGCGGATGGTGCTGTGGCCGTAGATCTGACTCCTGACGGCCTGGATGAAAAAGTATTGCTGCGTGGAGATGGTACCGCCATATACATTACGCAGGATCTTGGTACTGCACAACTTCGTCATGAGGAGTTTAATATGGAGAAGATGATTTATGTAGTGGCTAACGAACAGGATTATCACTTCAAGGTTTTAAAATTGGCTTTGCAAAAGCTGGGAAAAAAATGGGCTGACGGAATCTTTCATCTTTCTTATGCATTGGTTGAATCTCCTACCGGCAGGTTTAAATCGCGCGAAGGGAAAACAGCCGATGCCGATGATTTGATTTCGGAAGTGTTGCGGATTGCCGAGGAGAAAACAAAGGAGCTTGGCAAAATTGAAGGTTTTACTGAAGATGAAGCAAATGTGCTATACAAAACGATTGGGCTAGGTGCCTTAAAGTATTTTGTACTGCGCGTTAATCCGTATAAGAAGATCATCTTTAACCCGGAGGAGAGTATCGATTTTCACGGACATACCGGCCCGTTTATTCAATACACCCATGCGCGGATACGTGCTATTTTACGCAAGGCTGATCCTGCGAATTTAGCGGACTTTAAAAATTTGGAAACCCTGGTGGCTGTTGAGCGGGAACTTATTATCCAATTAGGCGAATATGAAAATGCGGTTCTGGCTGCCGCCGAAAAGTATGACCCTTCTGAAGTGGCCAACTATGTTTACAACCTTGCCCGTACCTACAATAAATTTTATCACGAGTGCCCGGTGTTAACGGCTGCAACAGAAGGGGAAAAGAAATTCCGTATTGCACTATCTAATCAAACAGGAATAATGATCAGTAAGTCGATGAAGTTGTTGGGGATTGATGTGCCGGAGAAAATGTAATGGCCAATTGGCGAATGAGGAGAATTAGCGGATTAGCGAATTAGAAAATGAGTAAATTCGATGACTCGGTAAATGGAATATAAAAACCACAAATGATGAGAAACCTTAAAGCTTTTGGAGCGTTAGCAATGTTTTTATGCTTGATTATTTCTGCAAATGGCCAGGGGAAAGCGACTTTTCCGGTACAGAAGGGCCTTGTTGTGGACGCGGAAAATGATTTGGATTTGGAAACTGTTGCGCAGTTAATCAAACTGGTTGATACGCATAAAGCAAAAGCAGCTGATCAAATTGCGGTTGTAACTGTGACGGATTATGCTCCCTTTAAAACACTGAACGAATACGCAAAGGAATTATCCAATAACTGGAAACTTGGAAACAACAGTGTAACGTTTGCCTTCAGCCAAAAGAAGAGCGACGTTAAAATATACGTTGCACCCGGCTTACAAACCAAACTGAGCGATGTAATAGTTCAAAAAATCATCCAGGAAAAAATACTCCCAAAATTCCGCGAAGGAAATGTTGATCAGGCGTTGATTAATGGGGTGATGGAAGTTATAAGGTTGTTGGAAGCGAAATGACGATGCACGATATGCGATTGACCGAACTGCGACAGCGAATCTAAAGTCGCACATCGAATATCGGTTTAGCGCAAATCGCC
>JAQBNQ010000114.1 GCA_028288545.1 Bacteroidota bacterium | reverse complement strand
GAACAAGTAGACAAGTCCAAGTCAATCAGGCTGCAGGTAAACAGGCTGAACTATAAGGCGGTAAACTTTTATTTTAAAGTGGGCTTTATCATAGAAGCAGTGGGCGACTTTAACATTGGCGCGGATTATTACATGAACGATTTTGTGATGATAAGAAGGCCGGGTTAAAAATATCGGGGCTGAGTTTAACGTCCCTCTTCGAAGAGGGCAGATTTCTTTTTCAAGAATTGAAAAAGAAATCGGGAGATGAGACTAACTAAAGCCAATTGTCTGATTGCACCTTAACTTCGTCCCTTCCATCCTCAAAACTGGAAATAAATGAACGGTTGAATATCGGCGCTCTTCATTTGTATCACTATAACAATGGTTATTACTACCAGCGCAACTTTTGCCAGTAAAGGCATTTCAGTAACCACATTCATCGCCTTTAATTCGTACCGCCGTGGTATAAAATGGAGTATGTAACCGATCAACATCACCACCAAAATGTTTTTATAGCCCGTCACGAATGCGGGGAAAATTTCGGGGTTAAAGTGAAGTCCTATTTGCGAAATCACCCCACCGGCTATTTGCATGTTATCCGCACGGAAAAATATCCAGCAAAAACACACAAAGTGGAACGTAACCAGGATGCCTAAAAGCTTAACGAATATGTTGTCGGGTATTTTAAAAATGTCTTTTATAAATTTATCAATGGCAAGAGCCACTCCGTGCAGGGCACCCCATAAAATAAACCTGAAGGCGGCTCCATGCCACAAGCCGCCGAGTAGCATAGTTATAAATTGGTTAAGGTAAGCGCGGGCTTTTCCCTTCCGGTTGCCACCTAATGATATATACAGGTAATCGCGCAGCCAGGTAGAGAGCGATATGTGCCACCTGCGCCAAAATTCGGTAATGCTGGATGACTGATATGGCGAGTCGAAATTGAGACAAAGCCTGTAGCCGAATATCATGGCAATACCAATAGCCATGTCGCTGTAACCACTAAAATCGCAGTATATCTGCAGGGCATAGCCATACACCCCAAAAAGATTCTCCAAGCCCGTGTAAAGGGTCGGGTTATCAAAAATGCGGTCTACAAAATTGATGCTGATGTAATCGGATATTACCACCTTTTTAAACAGACCTACCATTATTAAAAACACCCCTTGCCCAAACATTTGCCGCGTAACTATAGTAGGCAAACTTATTTGTGGAATAAAATCTTTAGCCCTTACAATTGGCCCCGCCACTAATTGCGGAAAGAACGTTACAAAGAAGGCATAGTCCAGTATCCTATTAACTGGTTTCAGTTCTCCGCGATAAATATCAATGGTGTAGCTGAGGGATTGGAAGGTAAAGAACGAAACCCCCACCGGAAGGAAAATATGGAACGGATCAAAGTGACTTTTAGAAAGCTCGCAGAAAATTTCGTACAGAAAATTGGTGTATTTGAAATAAGCGAGTAAGCCCAGGTTGAGCAATAAACTGAATACCAGCAAGCCTCTCTTCTTCCAGGCCTCTTCGGTGTTATAAATAAGGTTGGCAAGATTGTAATCAACTACGGTTGAAAGTATAAGCAGGAAAAAATAGATACCACTGCTCTTATAATAAAAGTAAAGGGAGAACAGCACTACATAGGCCAGCTTAGCATCGTGCTTTTTATGGATGAGATAAAAAATGCTGACGAAGCCCAAAAACAGGAACAGGAAGAATCCACTGCTGAATATCAGCGGCTCCTTCGGGTGATACACGAACTGTTGAAGAATACTATGAATGTCTATGTCCGACATAATTATTGTAAGCTTTGATAATGGCTTCGTAAAAAAGATTTCCCTGCAACTCGTAACCGGCGCGTATAAAATGCACCCCGTCTTTACGCATTAAACCATACTTGCGCCACTGGTAACAGCTTTTTTCTCCACCGGTTACCGAATACAGATCCCAAACAGCTATGTGATTCTCTTTTGCATATTGCACCAGTAACTCGTGGATAGCTGCGATAGATGGGTTATAATACTTTTTGCGGGTGTACGAATCGGGTGGCATTGTAAGCAATATGGGAGTAGAAGGATTATAACTTTTCAACTGCCTTATCAATGAATCAAAACGGCTACGGGTAAGTTCTTTATCTAATGGGATCTTTTGCCCCTCGTTTGTGCCCAATGAAATAACAATAAGATCGGGTCTGAGTACCTGGGTTTCCTCTGCAAAAAATTTAGCCCTTACATATTGATAAGCCTCCGCCCCGTTAACGCCAACGGATGAAAATATCACTCCACTGCTATCATTCTCCAGGTTCAAACCAAAAACGGTTGCATTGTTCTGATCAGGAGATGTTTTATCCGCTTTCAGTATTACATCATTGGTCAGCGCAGGTAATTGAACAGTGGAAACATTAGGGAAGCGGTCAACCAAAGAGCTTTTAATACCAGCCAGTGTGTGACCCAACGAATCTTCAAAATGAAAATCGAAAGAAGAATCTTTTTGATAGAACAGGGTTATTTTATTGAAGGCATAATTGAGCGGGGGGTAATCAAAGGTTTTGATGTGAAAGGCAATACTATCAAAGGTGCTGGTTACGGTTACGCCACCTATACCTATGGGCATGGGCCTATCCACAAAAACGCAGCGTTTGGAGTTACAGGCAACGTTGCTTGTAATTTTGTAATTAAATGGTTCATTGCTTCCGGCTACTCTAAGCGGCACCACCACCCCGCGACCCGCATTGCCAAAGTCCGATTGAAAATCGGTGCGCACCTGTGCACTCAAAAAATCTGCCTGTATATGCGAGTCGCCTATTTGCAAAATATGAATGCGTTGATCGCCTTTGGTTTTTTGCAGATACAACTTATTAAAAAAAGAATCCAGTACATGTGCGCTTACAATCTCATTCCGCTCCTCATGTACAAACGGATATTTCTTACAGCTAAATTCAACCGTGCCTTTATGCTGGGCCTCACACGCTAGAGGAATCAGGTTGCCAAGTAGAAAGGCGCAGAACGCAGAAAAAGCGACTGCACCAACTGAAAACCGTAAACCGTAAACGGAAAACTGTGAACTAATACTTCTTCTTCCTGTCATATTTTTCTTTTTCATACAAAAGCGTTCCAATAAATATCTCTGCTACTTTTTTTCCTCCATAAAACGTAAGGTGCGTATAGTCCTTATTGGCAAATGCATGTTTGCCCATGTCCGCCCATTCTACCATGGTGCCATCGCCGCCCATGGCTTCAAACAGATCCCAAAAACAAACGCCGTTATCTACCGCCATCTGTCGCTGTGCCTCTATCAATTCCTTAATCCCCGGCATGGTCTGGTATTCGCCATCCACCTTTGCGCCCCTGTCGCTGCATCCTACCATTATGATAGTACTACGCGGAAAGGCTCTCTTTATCATTGCTATGGTTTGGTTCATTCCTTTAATGTACCATGTATAGCTTTTTGCTTTTTCGTTAGCCACATTAAGACCATAAGCAAGAACCACAAGGTCGTAATGATTGAGCGAATAAAAATAGCGGTACATTTCTTCCTTTACGTACGATAAGCCGGTTCCCGAATTTCCGCGCATCGAAAAATTGTCAACCGCTATCCCGGTTTTACTTTCAAATTCAACCCCATACAGATCCATGGTGTTGCCCGGTTGCACTGAAAGTTTTAAAGATGTTATAGGCCCGCCCAGGTTAACCTGTTGTAAACGGCGCGATGCCTTTAAGTTTACCGGCTCATCGTTCACCATTATTTCCGCTCCCTCCGTGTTGCCATAATACAGCCGGGCAGTAGGAAATTCATTCAGCCTGTTGCGCCCAACAGTTTTAAAAGAAACCCTGTTATCCTTTTGCGGGAAGAACGAGTGGCCTGCAAAACCCAGGGGATGGTCATTACTTCTATCACCAACTATCGAATAGGTTTTCCAGTTATCATATGAATGAATAACCGTCTGGCGGAATCCTGCCACCTCCGAAGTTATAGGAACAAAGCCTACTCCGCTTCCGCCAAAAATAGCCTGCAACGAATCGCGCAAAGGGTCGAGCATAATATCTCCTTCTATATATGAATCACCAAAAAATGCAATGCGCACTACCTGCTTTTTTGAGGAATCAAGCGCGGCCAAAAAAGGTTTCATTCCGCTGGTATCTTTGCTATAGTCCTCTATGCAGGTAATACCGGTTTTGCAGGTATCGGCGTAAACAGGCTTTATGGCTTTTACGGTATCCTTTGGCACCTCAAGGTTCTTATTATCCTTGTGCATTATATCTGCCAGTATCGCTATTCGCTTAAAGTGAAACGGCCCCAGGTCAAATTCGGGTATCATAAACAAATACATCAACGCCATCAGCACAAGGGCGGTTCCCATCACAGTAGACCTGAGATAATTTTGTTGTGGGTGCATAACGGATGGGGACGAATGTATGTGATTAAGGATGAGGGATATCACTAAACGCTAAGGAGTTTTGAGATATTGCACGGTTAGTGTAGAAAATTTTTGACGGTGGAGTTTAATGCGGAATTGGGAATGCGGAGTACGGAACAACGTGATGTGCTTGTTCCATTCTATTGACGCACCTGACGAGTTGTAGTTAATCCCACTTGGGCCCAACGCCGCAAAGCTTAAAGCTTCTTACAATTTCACCAACTTGCTCACTACTGTATTTTCGGAATTGCCAAGGCGCAGAAAGTAAATTCCATTAGGAACATTCAGGTTGATTTCGGATTGGATGTTTTTGATTTCGGATTTGAATACAAGTCTTCCGCTGGCATCAAATATTTGCATTTCGGCACCTATGTATTCGGGATTGGTGGTCAATTGCCACTTGCCTGTAGAGGGGTTGGGGTAGATTATGATGTGGTCATCCGTTAATGGTTTTATGCTGGTGAAGGCAACGGGACTGGATAAGGCCGTGCAGCCATTAATATCGGTAATTAGAACAGTATAATTGCCGGCATTGCTGGTAACAATGTGGTTGGCGGTATCCCCAACAATGGGATTGCCATTAAAATACCATTGATAAGTTGAGGCATTTGAGGCAATTAGAGTGTCGCCACTTCTTCGAACCGAAACAGATAAGTTACATTGAAGACTTCCACTGGTGAACTTGGCAACAAAATCATTTTCACCAGCGGTTAGAAGTAATGTATCGGTTCCTACTATAAAGGGATTGGCAAAGAAGTCGGAGCTTAAATATGCATTGCCAAAGGGATCAGCACTGATGCCAATCCAGTCATCACCCCCACTGTTCAAAGCAGTACCAACTATAACATTTCCGTTGGAGTCTGCCTTAAGCATGAACAATGGATCTAAAAATACTCAATCAGAAATGCCAAGACTAAAGGAACCGAAAGAAATAGAATCATAAAATGAGGCCGCTAAATAAAAATTGCCCCAGGGGTCCGCAGTTATTCCACAAGCCCTATCGCCGCAATTTCCCTTTACTGATTTTGACCAGGTAACATTGCCCAAAGCATCAAATTTTACCACAAAAATATTTATCCCTATTCCACTTATGTCTGAATTCCACAAAGTGTCCCTGCCAAATACAATAGTTTTATTGGTAAATCCTCCTGCAACATAAGCATTTCCGAACCTGTCTTCTGCTACAGGAAGCCCATAAGAGTAGGGGCTCGGTAATTGAGTATATATTAGAAGGTTACCTAAGCCTGCCTTTGCCCAAAGCAGGTTACCAGAAGAATCGTATTTGGCAATGAAAAAATCAAAATTATAAACGGAGTCCGAGGAAGGGTTTAAAGTAATGGTATCAAAAGTGATAGTATTAACAAAAAAACCGGTTACATATAAATCTGTCTGCGCTGTGGTCAGGCTGGAGGAAATACCAATCCCAGAATTAGTAGAGCTAAGAGGAGCACCTTTTGCTTGTTTGGCCCAAACTGCATTGCCCAGAGAGTCAAACTTAGCTATAAAAACATCGCTTTGCCATAGAGTATCAATGAGGGTTGTACTCCCTAGAGTAAAGGTGCCAGCAAAATAACCTGTAACATAGACGTTTCCCCATTTATCGCAGGTAACCCCTTTACCCCCGGACTCAGCAGATGAACTTATCGCCCAAAGCAGGTTTCCCGAAGCATCATATTTTGCCAGAAAGAATACGTTGTCGTTGGGTATAAAGCCATTGGGATTATTCAGTAAAACTGAATCCAATTGCAGGGTTGGCCCTGAAAAACCACCGGTAATGAATACATTTCCCTTCAGATCGGTGGCAATTGCCCATAACCCGCTATTCGCCGACTCTATATCTCCGATAGCCTCTTTAGCCCATAGCACATTTCCAGAGGAATCATATTTGGTAATAAACAGACCTTGGTAGTCGTTACCCAAGGTTATGTTTCCGAAAGCAAAGGTGTCTTGGTAGAAAAAACCACCAACAATTACATTGCCATTTGATGGGTCCGTACTTACCGCGGTACCTTCTTCAAAACCAATTGTATTTGAAATAGAACTCTTGGCACATCTGGCCCAATCCCAATGCGGAAATTGTGCGCTTAGAAAAACAACAGAAAAACAAAAAAACAAGAGGGTTAAGATTCTTTTCATATTGCACATTTGAATAAAGGTATTTATTTGCCACGCAGGATTGTAGTAAATAAATTATATGACAGGGAAATGACAATGGCAGGGCCTGGCAGCCAAATCAGGTTCACCCGTGCCCGGTTTTATACAACCCCAAACAAACAGGCCGTAAACAAACAAGGGTAAGGGTGAACCTTACCCCTACCGCTACCTGTTCTGTGGTTTTTCCCTATTTTAGTCCCGTGCTTCATAAGTTATCCATCCGCAACTACGCTATCATAGAGGAACTCGAAATTTCCTTCTGCGACCGTATGAATATTATTACCGGCGAAACAGGTGCCGGAAAGTCTATTTTGTTAGGGGCTCTATCCCTTATTTTAGGCGACCGGGCCGATACCAAGGTGCTTTATGACGAGGAGGAAAAGTGCATCATCGAAGCTGATTTCGAAATCACTAAAAAGGAATTCAAAACCTTTTTTGAGGCTCATGAACTGGACTATGAAACCCATACTATTGTAAGAAGGGAGATCAACCAATCGGGCAAGTCGAGGGCGTTTGTGAATGATACGCCGGTAACCTTAAGCGTATTAAAGGAACTGGGCGAAAAGCTGGTTAACCTGCACAGCCAACACGAAACTTTGGACCTGGTTAAATCGGGCTTTCAACTTCGCATTGTTGATGTGCTGGCCAAAACCAAACCCCTGTTGGAAGACTACAGGAAGAAGTTCTACCAATATAAGAAGGATTCAGCCGTGTTGCAGGGATTGACAGAGCAATGGAAAGTTCTTCGGCCGAAATGGATTACCTGCAGTTTCAGCTTAAGGAATTGGCAGAAGCAAAGTTGGAAGCGGGCGAGCAGGACCTGTTAGAGGCAGAACAAAACGCGCTAAGCAATGTGGAAGAAATCAAACGTTCGTTGCAAAGTGCAGTACAACTTTTATCAAACGGCGAAATTTCGGTGCTCGATCAATTAAGCGAAGTACAGGCTCAATTGAAAGGTGTAAAGACATACAATAAGGATATTCTTGCGCTTACAGAGCGGTTGTTGAGCAGCTACGAAGAGTTAAAAGATATAGCTAACGAATTTGAAGGCCTGCAGGAAAGCACTTCGCTTGACCCGCAACGATTGGATGAGGTAAGCAACCGGCTGAATACTGTTTATAAATTAGAGAAGAAACACAACGCCATTTCGGTGGACGAGTTGCTGAAAATTCAGGCTGAGCTTGAATCAAAGATATTTTCGGTGGATACCAGTTCGGGGCAGATTGAGCAACTGAAGTTGCAGCTTGAAAAACAACAAAAGGAATTGTTGGCTATGGCCGACCAGCTACATAAATCGCGGGAGAGTGTATTACGCGAATTTCAGAACAATGTGGTAGTGTTGTTAACCAAGGTAGGAATGCCAAACGCTGTGTTTAAAGTTGAAACCCGCAAACAGGAAGCACACCAGTTAAATGAAAACGGATTGACTGAACTGAGGTTCCTGTTCTCGGCCAACAAGGGCTTTGCGCCGCACGAAATAAAAGATGTGGCCAGCGGTGGTGAACTTTCGCGGTTAATGCTTTCCATCAAATCGCTGGTGGCCGATGCTGATGCTTTGCCTACTTTAATATTTGATGAGATTGATGCCGGTATTTCGGGCGAGGTGGCTTTGAAGGTTGGGGAGATAATGAAAAAGCTTTCGCGTAGTCACCAGTTAATTTGTATCACCCACTTGCCGCAAATTGCCAGAACAGGCGATGCACACTTTTATATATATAAAGAGAACAAAGAAAGCCGCACCAAAACCCTGATCAAGGAATTAAAGGGCGAAGAGCGCGTGATTGAAATAGCCAAAATGCTAAGCGGCAATAAACTAAGCGATGCCTCCTTAGCGAATGCAAGAGAACTGATTGGAGCAAACTAAGGTATTTGGCTGTTTATCTAAATACCAAATACTCAATACTAAATACTAATGAACAATCTACTACAAGGTAAACGCGGCATAATTTTCGGAGCCTTAGATGAGCATTCCATTGCCTGGAAGGTGGCCTTAAAAGCACACGGGCAGGGCGCTAAATTTGTGCTTACTAACGCCCCCGTTGCTTTGCGCATGGGCGAGATAAACAAACTGGCCGCGCAGTGCCAAACCATTGTTATACCGGCAGACGCAACCCTTGTTGATGACCTTGATAAATTAGTTACGCAAGCCACTGCGCACTTAGGTGGCAAACTGGATTTTGTTTTGCACTCCATTGGTATGTCGCCAAATGTTAGAAAAGGAAAGACTTATACTGATATTAACTACGAGTGGTTTCAGAAAACATTAGACATATCTGCCCTTTCGCTTCACAAGCTTTTACAAACCTGCATGAAACAGGATGCCATTAGCGAATGGGGTTCGGTAATTGCACTTACCTACATTGCCGGGCAAAGGGCTTTTCCGGGGTACAGCGATATGGCGGATGCGAAGGCAACTTTAGAATCCATCGTTCGCTCATTCGGACTTTATTATGGTCAACAGAAAAAGGTGCGGGTTAATTCTATTTCGCAATCGCCAACAGTTACAACAGCCGGTTCGGGCGTTAAGGGCTTTGATTCATTTTTAGGCTTTGCAGATAAGATGAGTCCGCTGGGCAATGCACCCGCGGAAAGTTGCGCCGACTATTGCATTACCATGTTTAGCGACCTGACACGTTATGTAACCATGCAGAATCTTTACCATGATGGAGGTTTCTCATCGATGGGCGTGAGCGAAGGAATTATGAATCTGTTTGAGAGTACAAAAGATAAATAGCCAAATTCCTGGCCACAGATTCACAGATTAAATGCTTTTAATAATTGGATTACTTAAATCTGTATTTGGTTTTAATCTGTGAATCCCTGCCTGTCCGGCAGGCAGGTGTGGCGAAATTGTATTTCAAATGATGATATTAATGCTCTTACTTTCATTTATGAATCCTGAAAAGAAACATACGATGCTTTGCCTGGGGGATTCGTACACTATTGGCGAATCGGTGGCCGAAAGCGAACGCTTTCCGGTGCAGGCAGTTGACCTATTAAAGAAGGACGGCATAACAATAGACAACCCAATTATTATAGCCAAAACCGGATGGACCACCGATGAACTTGCGGCCGCCATTAAGGATAAAAATCTAACAGGTAAATACGATTATGTTACTCTGCTGATAGGCGTAAACAATCAATACCGCGGAAGAGATGCCGAGGAATACAGAAAGGAGTTTGATGCGTTACTTAAAACAGCATTGAACTATGCCAACGGACAAGCCGCCCACGTATTTGTTGTTTCCATACCCGATTGGGGAGCCACACCCTTTGGAGCAAAAGACAGTCATCGGACACCTGAGCAAATAGGAAAAGAGATAGACCATTACAACGCCATCAATAAAGAAGAATCTTTAAAAGCAAAGGTTAACTACATTGATATAACGCCCATTTCGCGCAAGGCAAAACAAGATCCGGAATTAGTAGCCGGAGATGGCCTGCATCCTTCAGGAAAAATGTATACTGAATGGGCAAAGTTGCTGAGGGTAGCGATTAAGTCGCATTTAGAATAATGGGTTATATTTCATAAATTAGCTGTTATAATATTGAGTTATGGTACTTCATGTAGAGTATATTACAGATGCCAAAGGCAGGCAAAAATCGGTTGTAGTTCCGCAAAAGGAATGGGACTCACTTATTTCCGATTATCAAAAAACGAAAAAAAAGTTGCAGGTTTTCGCAGGAATTCAACAGGCTAAGAAAGAAGTAGAACTCATCAAAAAAGGAAAAATTAAAAAGCAAACCTTAAGAGAGTTTCTGAATGGACTGTGAAATAATAGTTACACCTAATTTCAAAAAAGAAGTTAAGCCCTTGCTTAAGAAATATTCCTCTCTGAGAAATGAGTTGGAAGTCCTGTTACAACAACTTCTTCAAAACCCTACAACTGGAACGCAAATTGGATCAGGTGCCTATAAAATCCGGTTGGCGGTTAAAAGCAAAGGAAAAGGCAAAAGCGGCGGAATGCGGGTTATTACTTATGTGGAACTCAGTCTTGCAATAGAAAATTTAACTCAGATATTCCTCTTATCTATATACGACAAATCCGAAGTTGGAAGTATTTCCAAAGATGAAATAAAACGTTTAATCAGGAACAAATAGCTGATTGCATGTCTGTTTGCTTCTCATAATTCGCTAATTTGGATGAATGGTTCGTTCGCGCATAGCACCAACACCAAGCGGCTACCTGCACATTGGCAATGCAATAAACTTTGTAATTACCTGGCTATGGGTGCGCAAACAAAAAGGTAGTCTCCGTTTGCGAATAGACGATTTGGATACATTGCGTAAGAAGCCTGAATACGTTGACGATATTTTCAGGACCCTGGATTGGCTGGGGCTTGATTGGGATGAAGGTCCGCAATCGCCAGATGAACAGAAGCGGCAATTTTCGCAACTACGGCGCACAGAAGTTTATAATGACTTTATAAAAGAGACCGTCGAAAAAGGAAAAGTATTTGCCTGCACCTGCGCCCGCAGCGAAATACAACTGCATAGTCATGAAGGACAGTATCCTGGTACTTGTCGTAATAAAGGCTTGCCTCTGCATCAGCCTGAAACCGCATTAAGAATACTTGTGCCTGAAAATTCTGTGGTAATTATCAACGACATTGCCCAAGGCGAAGTAAAAGTTGATGTACACAAAGTAATGCGCGATTTTGTGATACGCCGACGCGATGGAATTCCTGCTTATCAAATAGCTTCATTAAAAGACGACCTGGATTTTAATATTAACTACATTGTTAGGGGCGAGGACTTGCTATACAGCACGGCTGCCCAAATTTTCCTGGCAAACCTTTACGGGCAAAATGATTTTGGCAAAACTTCCTTTTATCATCACTCGCTATTGAAAGATGAACAAGGCCATAAACTATCCAAATCGGCGGGTAGTGTTTCTTTAAAGGCTTGGCGCGAACAGGGCAGAAAGGCGGAGGAGTTTTATTTGACGTTGAGTAAAATGTTGGGAGAGAAACAAGCGTTTACCTCTCTAAATGAAATGTTGCAACTCGCAAATCTCGATTTTCCCTTGCTCATAAATACTTAATCCTTTCGGTTATTGTCTTTAATCTGTGAATCTGTGCCTTGTATTCCATTCGCTAATCCGCTAATTAACTCATTCGCTAATTTGTTTTCCGGATTCAATACTCCTTATCTACTTTAATCTTATAACCCGTTGATTTCTTTAGCGGGAAGTAAAAAGGACTTATACCATCGGTTAATCTCATCATTACCTCGCTTATATAATCGCCGGTACCAGGTCCAAACCAGCCCATAGTGCGGGTTTCATAAGCATTCATGCTGTACCATTTGCGGTCGGTTACATAACCTATATAGCCGCCGTTAAAACTGGTTACCAGCAATTTCAAATTCTTTTTTCGCGCAACCGAATCAATCGACCCAAGCAGTTCGCCCGAAAAATCACAAGGTGTTCCTTCAAAAATTATATTGCCAAGCTGCAGCGAATTGAGGTATACCTTTTCATCTCCAAATAGTTTTTTAAATAACCAAGGCCGCAGTGCCACATATTTTGCAATGCGCATATTGGGTTGTCGTAAAAGCAAGGGAAGATGTACCATTTTTAAAATGTTGGTGTTGTAGGTTGCTATGCTGTCGAAATTATCTGCCACTGCTTTCCCCACGCCATCACTCATGTATTTCGCTTCGGCCTCCTGGTCTTTGGTAAACTCGTAAGGGCCATGGCTGCCAACTGCTCCCGCGCTAAAGGATGCAAAATCTACTTTTCCGCTCTTTTCTAATGCCGTCATCATTTGGCCTGGCCAGTCTGCCGATATGCTCATCAGGTTTTCGTGAAAAACCGTTGCATGGGCGGCAAAGGTTATAATGGCTGCTTTTTCGCCGGTTTGTTTTTCAATCTTTACTATGCGCAGCATGGAATCAACTTTCCCTTTCTCTCTAACCAGCCGGTTAAATACCAGTTTACTTGTCTTAAATTCTCCATAGCCTATGGTTGCAGGCGAACAGTTTTTTTCGGCATCAATAATCGCTTTCGAAATACATGCTGCAATATGCTGCGGAACCCTTACATCAAATTTTCCCGCAAAAAGTTTTCCTACATACGAGTTGTGCCAGGCCCCAATGCTGGTATGAGTATGGGTTGCTGTGAAATAAATATTATCTGCGTTAAATCCCTCCTTCAACAGTATGGAATCAAATAAATTTGTAACGGTTGGTGGAATGATCAACAGGTCGGCCGAAACATAAGCTACCTTTTTGTTGCCCAGCTTAAACACGAAGGCCCGTACATAAATAGAGTCATGCACTCCTTCAAAATGTTTTCCTCCCCGGTGGGCATCAATGGCAATGGGTGTTGTAAAGGCTGGCAACAAATTTACCTTGCACCAGCCAACCTCCATCGTATCACCTTCCGCAGCCTTAATTTTTTTAGACGAATCAATTTCGGCTAACTCTTTTTTGTAAAAACGGTAATCCTGGTAAGGCTTTGTATCCGGCAGTTTAAAACAGATAAGCACGGCAATTAAAACCAGCACTATAATTACAGAAAGCGCTCTGCCCAAAAACCGCAAAATTTGATTCATGCAGTAAATTTCTATTTTTAATCGGATTTAGATGTGAGGGATTAGTTTTAAGTCTCCCTTTGAAGGGAGACGATGAGTTTTGGCGAAGCGAAAATTCATCAGAGGGATGAGGTCACACTTGCAATATACACAGGTCTAAAAATGAAGTGTTAAACATTGATTTAAAAACAAAAACATGGCAGGTATATTCGAAAGGTTCAAGCATTTCCCCAAGGCCGCTCCATACATAGTAGTAACTGAAACAGCAGAGCGTTTCAGCTTCTATGGTATGAAGGCCATTTTGCCCACCTTTCTGATAACCCAGTTTTTTAATCCAACTCATAACCCGGCATTACAGCTGGGGGCAGAAGCACATTCCAACGAGGTGTCGCACCTTTTTAACGCACTGGTTTACCTGCTTTCTATCGCCGGAGGTTTGTTAGCCGATTATGTATTGGGCAGATACTGGACCATCATTATGCTGGCAGTTGTTTACTGCGTTGGCCATGCCTTCCTGGCCTTATTCGACGCTAACTATACTTTATTCTTTACCGGCCTTATGCTAATATGTATAGGAGCGGGTGGTGTAAAACCTAACGTATCTGTAATGGTAGGCGACCAGTTCGAAAATGAAACCGATGCTAACATTGCCAAACTATACGACATCTTTTACTTTGGTATAAACCTGGGCGCATTTTTCTCAATGCTGATAACGCCTATCTTGAAAAATAGCCGTTTTGGTGCGCCATTGGCTTTCGGGGTACCTGGTATTTTGATGTTTATTGCCCTGGTGATTTTTATTATGGGTACTAAGAAGTACAAAATTAAAATGCCAAAGGATACACGTAAAGAGGAAACTGCTCCGTTTTGGGAACAACTAAAATCAGTTTGGAAAGTACTGGTGGTATTTGCGTTTATACCGGTGTACTGGGCCCTGTATGATCAAAATGGCTCGGAATGGGTAATACAGGCCGGCTCCATGAATCTTAACTTTTTAGGCATTACCTGGCTGCAGGAGCAAATTCAGGTGGTCAACGCGCTGCTTATTCTTGTTATGATCCCTATTTTCTCATTCGGTATTTATCCCTGGCTGGAAAGGATGGGCATTAGGGTAACGGCCCTCCGTAAAATTGGTTGGGGCTTAATTACCCTTGTAATAACCTTCTGTCTAATTGCCTGGATACAAACCCAATTAGATGCCGGAGTAAAATTGAATATAGCCTGGCAAATATTGGCTTATATAATACTTACAGTTTCCGAAATCCTTGTTTCCATTACAGGACTCGAATATGCCTTTTCACAGGCTCCTAAATCTATGAAGAGTACTATTATGTCTATCTTTTTCCTTACGGTTTTCATAGGAAACATTTTTGTATCCTACGTTAATAATAATATTCAGGGCCATGGCTTTTTCAGCCGTTACACAGGGGCCAGTTATTTCTGGTTGTTTACGGGTATTATGGCCGCTAACGCATTCCTTTATTATTGTGCCATTTATGCATTTAAAATAAAGGACACAAATACGCATGGGTAGAGGGTTGTGGCGGTATCGGCAAACTTGTATTCCCCACTTCCTCTCTTATTTTTGCACTTCTTTAAAAACATATAATTACAATGATCGAATTGGTTGATGGAGTCTATCAAATAGGCGGAATTCCGGTTTCGGAATTTTGCAAAAAATACGAAGCACCTCTTTACGTGTATGATACTGCTATTATGGAAAGGCAGTACAATCAACTTAAAAATGCATTTGGCGGAGCTAATACCAAAATAAAGTTTGCCAGCAAGGCACTCAATAATATCAACGTACTTAAGTTCTTTAAAAACCTGGGCGCCGGTTTGGATACCGTATCCATACAGGAAGTATGGACAGGCATAAAAGCAGGCTTCGATCCTAAAAGCATCATCTACACGCCTAACTGTGTTTCGATGGAAGAGATTGACCTTGCTGTAAAGGAAGGGGTGCAGATAAACATCGACAACATTTCAATTCTTGAGCAGTTTGGCAATAAGTATGGTTCTTCTGTTCCGGTTTCGGTGCGTATCAATCCGCATATTATGGCAGGTGGTAATATTAATATTTCAACCGGGCACATTGATTCTAAATTTGGTATTTCTATTTACCAGATGCGCCATTTAGAGCGCGTTGTAAAAAGTGCTAAGATCCGCGTTAACGGTTTGCATATGCACACCGGCAGCGATATATTGGATGTGGACGTGTTTCTTCGT